>JARHYV010000311.1 GCA_029258495.1 Faecousia sp.
CCAGGAGGCGCATCGGTGTCGGCTCCTGCTTGGCGAGCATCCGGAGGATATCCAGTTTTCCTAAGTCCAGTTTGTTTTGTTCGGCATAGCTGCGGTAGCGCAGGGTATTAAAGATCTGGCAGACGGCAGCATCGGCGGATTGGTTGGTCAGCTGTGGGAGCAGTGCTTGCAGATCCTGTGCCGCCTCCAGTCCCAGATCATGCAGCTCCGGCGCGCCCACCAGTTCATCCAGAATGCTCCTTCCGGATCGGATGCTTTGGGCGCAGGCATAGAGCGCGCAGGATTTTGTGATGGGTGCGCCGAATTTGTAGTAGATCCGCATAAAACGGTCGGCATCATAGGGATCGTAGGAAAATCGGATGATATCCGTCAAATCCACGATTATTCGGTGGGTAAAGAAGGCATCTTCAAATTTTTTGCAGTTGTAGGCAATGCCGTTTCGCTCAAACAGATCGATCAGCGGCAGGGCGCTGTCGTTGTTCCGGTATAAAACGGCAGTTTCCTGCTGACAGCTGCCTGCAAGGGCAAACAGATATTTGTACTGGGCAGTCCGGTTGGAAACGGATATTTTCTGGATCCCCTGCCCGTTTGGGCGAGTGGGGATCATGTTCTTTTCATAACGAAAGCGGTTCTTTGCCACAAATCGGTTGGCGGCAGAAACGATCTGCTTTGCAGAGCGGTAGTTTTGCTCCATGAGCAGAACCTTTGCATTGGGGTGATCCTGCCGGAAATCCAGTAAAGCCTGCGGATAGGCGGCACGAAACCCATAGATGCTCTGATCCTCGTCACCGACCATGAAGAGGTTTTGGTACTTCTCGGCAAGCAGGCGGATGATCTCGTGCTGTATCTTAGAGGTGTCCTGCGCCTCGTCAACGCAGATATATCGATAACGCTCCTGAAAATGGTTCAAGATCGACGGATAGCTTTTCAGGATCGTGAGTGCGTAGCCCATTTGATCGTCAAAGTCCATCAGCTGCGCCTGTTTCAGACGGTCACAGTACTGATGATAGATTTTCGGCATCTGTGCGATGCCGATATCGATTTTCTGAATTTCCTCCGGCGAAAGCATCCTGTTTTTGATGTATGTGATCCCAGTCCGGATATCCTTGATGGTGCTTTCCGTGGGGAATTCGCCATAGATCTGCTGATAGATCTCGCCCACAAGTCTGGCGGCATCCTCATTCTCGATCAGGGGGAAGGGCTCCCGTTTCCCGTGAGAGCCGGCATAGATCCGGATGATTTGGGCTGAAAGACTGTTGATGGTGCAGATCTCCATGGAGTCTGCCAGTTGTGAGCCGAACAATGCGCACAACCGCTGATGCATTTCCTGTGTAGCGGAAACGGTATAGGTCATGGTCAGAATATTCTCCGGTGCAATGTTCTTGCAGTACACCATATAGCCAAGCCGGGTGACCAGAACGGTGGTTTTTCCGCTGCCGGGCACTGCCAGCAGCAAAACGGCACCGTCCACAGTACGGACAGCCTCCTGCTGCTGGGGGTTCAGCCGGGACAAAACCTGCTGATCAAATTCTTGCTGCGTCATGTTTTTCTCCTTGGGGTCAAATCTCTGCGGTGCAGAATACAATTTCCCTAAGTATAGCACATCCGGAACAAAAAATCTGCACCGGATTTGTGTATCCGGTACAGATTTGGGAGGGTGCTACCATTGTGTGCGTAAAAATTCCAGTGTTTTCTCAAAGGAGTCCCGATTGCTCTCGGCGCATGCGTCCGGATATTTTCGCTCCAGCCTGAAAATTTTTCGGGAGAGCATGGGATATGGCAGGAGATAGTGGCTTGCAATGGGATAATGCGCATAGACAACGGGATAGGGGAAGTTTTTTGCCTTCAGTCTGGACACGATGGATTGGGATGCCTCGTGTGCCTCCCACAGTGCGTCATGCTCGGCAGCGAGCAGCAGCAGCGCGCCCTGCATCCGCTCAACGGGAATGCGTGTATCCTCAGGCGCGTGGGCAACTGCACCGTCGTACATGGACAGCTCGCACAATTCCATGCGTTTCAGGGAATCCGTGATGATTTTTCGTTTGCTGAATTTCAGCGGGAAATAAGGAAGATCTACCCCGTGGAGCTGGAAGGTCGAGCCTTCGCAGAGCTTTGTTTCCGATACCCACTCATTCTTTTTTTGCCAGCCCTGTCCGCAGACACACATGGGGCTGACCCCGATGGCGCAGCGATACAGGTCGGGGAAATAGCTTGCGCAGAGCATGGCAAAAACAGCTCCCTGTGAGATCCCCCAGATGCCGACCTTCTCAAAGCCCTGCTTTTTCAGCCACAGGGCTGCCGTTTCGCCGTATTCCAGAGGGATGCGGCAGACAGCTTTTGGAAGACCCTCCATATTCCAATAGGCAAGCGCCAGAACGGACAATCCGCGCTGAACGAATTGCTCGGCAATCAATTTCGTCAAGGCAAAGGAACCGTCGGTTCCACCGACCATGACGAGTACCTTTCCCTGATACAGATCTGTTTTGGGACGGTAAAGCGCGCCGATAAAGCCCTCTGTCCGGAGCGTTGCCTGATAATCTGGGGTGAGGGTCAGGAGCTTTTCAGCAGGCTCGGTCTTTTTGTGTTTCATAGGGTTCCTCCTTGACAAAATTTCATGCGCTGATGGTTAGCTTTAACTAACTGTATTGTAGTACAGGGAAATCTATTTTGCAACCATTATTCACTGAAGATTGTCTTTCTGGGAAAACTCGGTACAGGGGCATAGTGAATTTATTTATCTAAATAAAAAGTCTATTTTGATACATTTTGAATAAAGATGGCGATAATGGTATTCTGATTGACTTAATCGTCGAAAAATGGAATAATATCTGAAATGCTATCGATTATTATGAAAAAATGAAATAATTTGTCGGATTAAATACGGATAAGTAACCGGAGGTTGTGGAGGCTTATTGTTAAAGTTTATAAAATGGGTGTATACAATTTGGTAAAAGTGTGGATTTTTTTGAAGAAGACTTTATTAATCGGGAAAATCGTGTACAATAGAAAATGATAACCAGAGTGCAATGAGATGGGGGGTGCATCATCCACAAGCATGTGCTGTGTTCCCAGATGTCAAAGGGAACCAGAAAAGCGGAATAATGATGTTACTAGGAGATTAGGAGGAAAATGATGAATTTAATGAAGAAAAGACTGCTTGCAAGTGTGCTCACATTTGCAATGATGCTTGGATGCGTCATGCCGGTTTTGGCAGCAGATGAAGTCCAGCCTGATGATGCGAGCCACGAAAACGTGGTTGCGGAGCAGCCGGAGGTCAAGACAGAGCCGGAGGCACTTCCCGGCCGCGAGATCCGTTTCTACGCATATGTCAACGATAAGCTGACTCTGATCGAAACACGCTCAGGAGTAACGACCTACTGGATCGGCAACCGCCAGTGCATCAAGGCGGAAACGTTGGAAACCGTCTATGGCAAGCTGGGATTCCGCGCAGGGGATCTCACAGCAGGCTCCAAGCTGTTCCTGCACACAGACCTGGATGACAAGACCATGTGGGCAGAGTCGGCGAAGGAAGAAAACGGCATGCGCTATGCCGCTGCGATCAACCACAAGGAGGTCAGCCCCGGCGGTGCGCCCGGTGACAAGTTCGATGTGTTCTATCTGCCGAAACAGTCAGTCGGCAATGCGACCAATATTGAAAATGCAGACACCATTGCAAAGGAAACCTTTTACACCGTGACGGACGAAACCCAGAGTGTCCAGTACTATGCAAAGGGCGCAGCTGTGACCATTTCCAAGGATGTGAATGACAAGATTTGGTCTTGCGTCGGCGCAGATGGCAACAAGATCAAGGGGACGCAGGAAAATGGAAAAATCACCTTTACAATCCCGAATATCTCTCAGGCATACACGCTGAAGGCAGAGAAAAGACCTGCACCTCAGCCGGTGCAGATCACCGCAAAGGTGAATGGTACTCAGGTCAGCGGCGGCAGCATGGAGAACCTGATTTTTGAGTCCAATCTGGATGCAAAAGATGTGAAGACTCTGGAGTTTATTTCCGGTAAGCTCACGAAAGAAGATCGTGCCTATATCAAGGAGAACTTGATCCGCCTGACGGATGTGACCCTGAATGTGAGCAATTCGATGATCCTGCTTGCAGATGATGGCAATCCTACGACCATTTTGGGCAGGGACATCGCTGCGCTGAGATTTGGCAAACACAATGGCTCCAGCAAGGGTGATCTGATCAATCTGACCTTGGGCGGTATCACAGAGATCCGCGCAGGCGGTATCTACTCGGATTCCGTGGAAAATATTGACCTGCCCGATGTAGTTACTGTCGGTGATTCTGCGTTGAGTGAAATGAGATGGCTTGAAAGCCTGAACCTCCCCAAGGCAAAGACCATCGGCAACAGTGCGTTCAGCGGAGATGACCGACTGGAGCATATCACATTTGAGTGCGTGGAAACGCTGGGGGATAATGCATTCTACTACACCGATAGCCTGAGAAAGCTGACTCTGCCTGCAACCATCAAGACCATTGGAAATATCAAGTTCGGTGTTAATCGCAATGGTAATAAGGGCGGCAGTGTCATCACCATCAATGCGCTGACCCCGCCTGAGGTGGCATCGGGCGCATTTGTGGGTGTGAGTTCAACAAGCAAAGAGTCTTTTGTTGAGGTGCCTTACGAGGCTCTGGAAACCTATGCCCATCAGGAGAACCCCAGTTTGGATGTATCCAAGCCGATCGATGTAAGGCAGATGAGATGGAATGAGCTGTATCTGCGTGCAGCAGACACTCATGTTATCAAATTTTACAACAGTGCAAAGCCTTGGACAACGAAATACAGCTTCGTCAAGAACGGCTCTGCTCTGACAGCGGAGCTGATACCCGGTGTTGAAGAGAAGGACAATGAGATGCTTTTGGGATGGAACACCCTCCTGAATGGCACCGGAACCATGGTGAAGGCAGGGATGGTTCCCACAGAGGATATGACGCTTTATGCGATCGTTGTTGAGTCTGTGGAGATCACCGCCCAGATGGACAATGAAGTGCTGACCTTCAAGGCTCCGAAAAATGCAGAGATTGGCGACCATCTGCCCACACCTCCTGCAAAGGACGAAGACCACGGCTTTGCAGGCTGGATCGATCAGGATGGTAAAGCAGTAACGGCAGAAACTGTCTTCCAGAAGAATGCAAGCATCTATCCCACTTGGTTTGACGACTTCAACCACAACGGAGTGGATGACAAGACAGAGCCTCGTTTCAGCGTGACCTACACCGACGGTGTACAGGGCAAGGTTTTTGCAGATGCTGTATTCGGCGAACTGCTGCCCGGTGTGCAGATGCCTGCATTTACCGGAAAGACCGTGCGTGCCGGTTATGTCTTCGCAGGATGGACACCGACTCTTGGTGAAACCGTGACCGAGGATGTGGTTTACACAGCAATCTGGAAAGAGGACAGAAACAACAACGGCATTGCCGATGATGTGTATACATATCACCAGGTCATCATCAATGATGGTATGGGCGGTGCCATGTATGAGGATCTGAAGCTGTCGGTTCTGACCGGAACCAAGTTTGGCGGTCTTTGCACGGATCCTGCCTGTGTCGGCTATGTCTTTAAGGGTTGGAAGGATCAGGATGGTAAGCCTGTTACGGATGAAACGGTGATCGATCGTGATATGGTCATCTCCGCTGTATTTGAGAAGATCGAAGATGAGCAGACTTCCACGACCCCTCCTGCACCCACGACTCCTGGCACTTCGTCTACCCCTGCTACCGGTGATGGTGCCTATGCGATGGTATGGATCGTTATGATGGCGGCAGCGGCAGCAGTGGCTTTGACACTTACTCCCAAGAAACAGCGTAAGTAAGTCCTGCTTGATGGGCAGTCTAAAATAATGTATGTTTGATTGTAAAAGCCTCCGGCAATGCCGGAGGCTTTTTCTGTACATCAGAGTGGGAATAAAATCCCTTTGCATTCAAGGGGAGATTTTAGTATAATGAAGGGTATGGATTAAGAAGGAGGCGTGATTTGGGGATGATCTGTACCGCAGAAATTTTTGCAAAAGCGACAGCGTTCCTAATCAGATAAGCGTTTATATGAACAGAAAAAATAACTTTCTTCAGAATTTGAATTTGCATATAGGGATGCGAAACATCAAGACTGCATTGGCGGCGACTTTATGTGCGATCCTTTATCTGCCGTTTGGACGCAATCCAACCTTTGCGTGCATCGGTGCGGTGTTCGGCATGGGAGCGGACATGGAGAACAGCCAGCTCCATGGAGGCAATCGTCTGTTCGGCACGGCGATCGGCGGGCTTTTAGGTATGGCACTGTTTCGGTTTTATATTGTGTTTTACCCGGACGGCAGCACCCATCCTCTGATTTTGCTGTTGCTGTTTCTGGGGGTCGTTGTACTGATCCTGATCAGTCAGAATGTATGGCCCGGAGCGGTTCAGCCCGGCAGTGTGGTGCTTTGCATCCTGCTTTTCAACACCCCTGTGGAAACTTATGTTTCCTATTCGCTGAACCGGATCATTGATACGGGAGTTGGTGTTGCCATTGCATTGGGGATCAACCATGTTATGTCCAGAGAACGGGTGGATAAGTGGAAAGTGTGCTATTCCTGCCGGCGGAAGAAATAAGGGTATTTGTATCGGTGATGCTTTCGTTGTTGGATGAAATCTGTAAACCAGATGCTTGATATCGTTGGATCAGAACACTTAGGCAGCGATGGATGCCTAAATTGAAATGCACAAGGATCAAAAAAGCACCTGATCTCGGGATCAGGTGCTTTTTGTTGTGGATCAAACCTGAGTTGCGCCATCGACTGAGAGCAGTGCTCCGGTGATATAGCTTGCCTTGTCACTGGCAAGGAACACAAAGGCGTTTGCAACCTCTTCCGGTTCTCCGACTCTGCCCAGAGGAATGGTGGCAGAAATCCGTTCGACCATTTCTGTCGGCAGTGCAGCGACCATGTCGGTGCGCGTTACACCGGGAAGAACTGCATTTACCCGAATGTTATCCTTACCCAGTTCCCGAGCCAGAGATTTGGTCAAACCATTGACGGCAAATTTGGATGCGGGATAGCTGCATCCGGAGGGCTGACCATAGAGGCTTACCATAGAGCTTGTATTGATGATGGCTCCACCGCCCTGCTCCTTCATGAAGGGAGCGACAGCCTTGACACAGTAAAAGACGGAATTCACATTCAGATCCATGACGCTCTGGAATGCTGCCGGATCATAGTCGTAGATGGACTCCCGGGCAGATACACCGGCATTGTTGGCGAGGATATCGATTTTTCCGAAATGGGAATGGACCTCTTTCATGGCAGCCTCGATAGAGGCATAATCAGAAAGATCGGGGGAAAGACCCATGACTGATGCCGATGGATTTTCGGCCTTAATAGCCTCAAGAGCCTTGGTTACGGTTTCGGGTCTGGAGCCGAACAGTGCGACACTGGCACCCTCGGCGAGAAAAGCTTTTACGACAGCAAGGCCGATACCTCTGGTACCGCCGGTAACGATTGCAACTTTATTTTTTAACATCATATTTTATTTCCTTCCATATGTGGGTATATTTGTGATCACTCTTGATAGAGAAATCATAGTATCATAGCATATGAAGATCGAAAAGTAAATACTCATATTTGGAAAATTTCGGACAGATATGAATAAAACAGGCTTTGCAGCAATGTGCAAAGCCTGTTTTTATGCAATTATGACTCAAGCCTTGGCTTGAAAAAGATTTGTGTTTTCCGGCTTGAAGATATTATCCCGACCGACGATCCGCCATCTGGCATATGCCTGCGAGATGAAGGGATCATCCTCGGTCTGTTCCAACCGCGCCAGTTCCTCAAAATATGGCTCGGCTCGAGTCTGCGGATCTTGATCGGCATCAAACTGATCAACGCAGTGATAATACAGGGATTGCAGCTTTGCAAAATCCAGCATCCGGTTTACATTTCGGAGGAAGTCCCCCTGAGCAGTGGCTTGCATTTGGCCCAGAAGGGCTGCGATTTGGGCATACAATTCGTCGAATCGGGCTGCATTTGCTTGGTCGAGGGCACGATTACGGTTCGTAATATGCTCGCAGTACCAATCATCGGCATGGGACAGTCCGTTCCACAGGATCGGGTCAAGCAATTTTCCGGTGATCAACTCAAGCAGCTGCACGCCTGCATCGGTAAATTCTTCCCCAAACAGCTCCAGCGACAGCTCCCGATGGAGCTGCGTGATATCGGCGGTGGGCTCGTAGTAGAGTCGGGACAGGTACCAGTAGTTCAGACTGGGGACAAACCAGCAGTCCAGCGGCAGATACAGAGATACTACCCCCCGATAGCCGTAGCTGATGAGCGCATTCACGGTTTCGCGGCAGTACCTTGGATTGAGAATGACATCGGAACGATACCGATAGTGGTCGCCGGTCATGTAGTCGAAGTAGAAGGCTCCTTTTGCATTTTTGGCGCAGAGTGACCACTCGTATGCAACCTGATCCCGCAGCAGACAGACCAGAACACACATATTATCCGGCATGGGGGTCGTGGGTCTGGCAAAGCTCTGAGGTGTGTAGGCCAGATGCTCCACTGTCAGATCCGGCCGGACGGATTTCAGCTTTGCGGCGATGGTGCAGTTTGCTTGGAAGATCGTTTCGGGATCTTTGCAATGCTCGCACTCACAGTATCCGCCGCCGTCCAGAGGCCAGATCCCCATGAACCGGAACCAAGGCTTGTCCTTGGCAAAGTCTGCCAAGGCAGATGCATAGGCATCGACAGCCTCCTGATTGGAATAGCAGATCTGCCCGGGAACACGCACTCCGTCCACCAGAGCAAACCATTCGGGGTGTTCCTTGAACAGGGTCTCCTTGGGGAAATAGTAGTCTGTTGAATGCTCGCTCATGTCGATGGTGATGCCGCGCTTTTGCAGCTCCGGCAGGAGAATGTCCCCCATTTCATCCCACAGGATCTCATGATCGCCGCAGGTGGTGTCGTCCAGACGGTGGATGGAGGTCATCAGGAAATTAAAGCCGTTTTTCGCCATCCAGTCTATACCGTCCAGTGTTTTGGCAAGCGTTTTCTGAGAGGTATTGTAGAAACAGATGCCTCGGTACTCAAGCCAAGGCTCTTGACGAAGACGGAAGTTATCCGCCAAAGGCCAGACATTCCGTGTGGGGATCCGTTCACGGTTCTTTCCCGGGAACAGGAAACTGCACCCCAGCTTGCGCAGCAGTGCGTAAACACCATGCAGCAGACCCCGTTCTTCACAGGCGGAAATTGTGATGCGATTGCCGGAATCTATGATTTCGCAGCCGTCAAATCGCAGACCGGAGGATATGATCCGCAGCACAAATTCTTTCTGCTCCAAAACGGTATCCGGGAATATACGGCAAAGATATTCTGTCAGCTCAGCACCGGCAAAGGCTGTCACGGCAGAATCGGGTGCAAGGATTTTGACAATTTGTTTCATTTGAGGTACCACCAATCTATCATAAAATAAACGGGGAAATATCCTGGGAAGTCCTGTTTGGACATCCCAGGATATCATAGCATATTTTTTGGAAAATGAAATTCTTTTTTATTCGGCAGGGAAGGGGGTATAGGCATCCACATTTCCGGTAAGCGTGATCATGGATTCTGCGCCTACGGTGAGGGTAAAGCTGCCGTCAACCACGGGAAGATCCTGCAGCTGCTGCATGTCATTGGCAGCATCGGTGAGATAGGGCGTGACGGATTCGGCGGTGAATTCGTTCAGATCGAAACGCACGGTATGGGCATTGGCTCGATCGTCATTGATGATGACAATGGCAAACTGTCCGCTTGTGGGATCCTTATAGGCAGACACCAGCAGTCCGGGAACCGGCTCATCGGTTGCGCCCATGCGAACCCAGCCGGGACGGACAAATTTACTGTAATGCCCAAGGGCATAGAGCCGCTTTGGAACAGTGTAACTTGTAGGAGAATCGATCCGGATCAAGGTCTGGTTGCAGTCACATTCGTGGGCCCCGCGCCAATAAAGGAAGGCATTGACCTGAGGAACGGTCATGAATTCGTGGATGATCTTGCCCCAACCCACAGCATCATCGATCTCTACATGGTATTCTCCCACGGTATCGCACAGCTCCGACATCCACAGGTGCTTTCCTTTTTCACGAGCAAGGGGAAGATCCTTGATGGAGCCCTGATACTGGTGGGAGGTGACCACATCGACCATATGGGCGGTGTTTTCGTCCTTCAGCAGCGGTGCTGCAACAGAGTCTGTCCAGAAACCGCTCTCACCGATCATGATATTGGTGGTCAAGCCCTCTCTCTGGAATGTGGGATAGAGATAATTCTGAACGAAGTCCTTCATCTGCCCGCTTGACCACAGGCAGGATTTCCATAGGGCAGGGAATTCCGGCTCGTTGGCAGGGGAGATGCCGTAGAAATCAATGCCGAATTCCTCCTGATAGATCTTGACATATTGCGCCAGATAATCTGCATAGGTCTGGTAATACTTTCCCTTCAGCCACCCACCGTGGTTGACATTGTCGTGGGTCTTCATCCAAGAAGGCGGTGACCAGACGGTTCCGTAGATCTTATCCACACCACGGGCCAGTGCCTGTTGGAAATACCAGATCTCCCGGGGGTCACCGGTCTTGTCCAGAACGCCTTCGGAGGGCATGATGGTGGGCTTGCTCTCGCCGCAGCCGATCTCGCTGCGGAGGATGGAGCATCCGATGCCCTTTTCTTGATCAAACAGCAGATCCATTACTTCCGAGCGGTAAGGCTCTTCCATGTTGTAGGTACATTCCTCTTCCTGTGTAAAGCCAAAGCCGTCGATCTGCTGATAGACCTCGTTCCAGTTGACGGAAACTGCGGGGGTGCTCTCAGCATGACCGGAAATCGGCAGTGCACCAAGCGCAAGGCTTGCAGACAGCAGTGCGGTGGTAATGCGTAAACCAGTTTTCTTCATATGGGGTACCTCCTTTTTTTATCATTGATTTATGGGACTGAAAACCCTTCTATGACTAGAAGATAACATGTTACGCGGAAAATGAAATGTCAAAAGTTATGATTTCATGTCCAAATTCATCTGGATAAATGTTTATAATGCACAAATCCGATGGGCGTGCAAAAGGTGGAAGTATAGATCTGTCGTATCAGAATTGGATAAAAATGATCTACAATATATGTCAAAAATAACAAATTACGATGGATGTATAATAATATTTTATTCACAATAGATAAAAACGACCATGAAATCATAAATTTGAACATGTCTTTTTCATGAACAAAGCGTTAATATGAAATCAAAGCAGAGAGCGGAAAGGAGATCATTGCATATGGCATCCATCAAAGCAGCCCATACCGGAACGGAAAAGCCGCCAAAACGAAGATTGACGAAACGGATCGACACAGATCAGCTCCAGATCCAGAGTCTGATCTGGCCCGGACTGATATTGTGTTTTGTTTTTTCCTACATCCCCATGTATGGCATCATCATTGCATTTAAGGATTATAACATCTTCACTACGGTTTCTGAGGCAGATTGGGCAGGGCTCAAATATTTCAGGGAATTCTGGAACGATCCGGCTTTGTGGAATGTCCTTCGCAATACACTGGCGCTGAACGGTTTGGCGCTGATTTTTTCCTTCCCGGCGCCGATCCTGCTTGCCTTGTTCATCAACGAGATCAAAAATGTGCGGTTCAAGAAAATTGTCCAGACCATTTCCTATCTGCCGCATTTCCTGTCTTGGGTCATCTTCGGCGGCATCATTTTGGAAATGCTGATGCCTACGGGGGTGGTCAGCGTGGTGCTTTGTAATCTGGGCATCATTCCGGAACCCACCAACTTCATGGCGAAGGGAGAATACTTTTACGCTATCTATACCATCGTCAGTATCATCAAATCCGTGGGCTTTGGCTCGATCCTGTATGTTGCAGCCATCACGGGTATCGATCAGGAGCTGTATGAGGCGGCCATCGTGGATGGATGCGGACGGTTCCAGAAGATGTGGTATATCACATTGCCCTGCATTACGGGAACCATCGTAATTATGCTGATCTTCCAGATCAGCTCGATCCTGAACACCGGATATGAGCAGATCATCCTGCTGCAAAATCCGTTAAATCTTGCGTTCAGCGAAACCCTGGATACCTATGTGTACAAAATCGGCATTGCTCAGTCCCGTTACTCCTACGCGGCAGCAGTGGGCTTGCTGAAATCCGTCCTGTCGGTCAGCCTGATGCTGATTGCCAATAAAACATCCAAAAAGCTCCTCGGTCGGGGCTTGTTTTAAGGGGGCAATATCATGGCGAAAAATCATCAAAGATCCAAATTGCACCGGAATACCACCTTTGACTGGATCAACTACTTCCTTATGGCGGTGATGGCATTCATTATGCTCTATCCGCTTTGGTACTGCGTCGTCGGCAGTCTTAATGAGGGTACAGATTATCTCCGCGGAGGGGTCTTCCTGTGGCCGCGGAAATGGACGATTGCAAACTACAAGGCGGTTTTTCTGGATCACTCGATCCTGAATGCCTTTGCCATCACCATTGCAAAGTGCCTTGTGGGCACGGTCACCAGTGTTTTGTGTACGGCGATGGTATCGTATGCCATTACCAGACCCCAGCTGAAACTGAAAAAGTACTATATCCCGTTTATTATGGTCACCATGTTTTTCAGCGGAGGTCTGATCCCTTACTTTATTCTGATCGTGAATTTGAAACTCTACGATTCCTTCTGGGTGTATATCATTCCTACCATGTTCAGTGCGTACAATATGATCATCATCCAGTCGTTCATGCGGGATCTGCCCAGAGAATTGATCGAGTCTGCCAAGATCGACGGTGCAAATGAATACCGGATCTTCTTCCAGATGATCCTGCCCCTGTGTAAGCCTGTTCTTGCCACCATTGCATTGTTCACCATCGTCAATCACTGGAATTCCTACTTCGATTCCATGATGTATACGGCCTCTCAGGAGCTGCAGACCATTCAGCTGTTCCTGAAGAAGGTCATTACGGATCCGTCGGTTGCAAAGGGCTTGGGTTCGGCTGCAACCATTGCCATTCCGGATCAGGCAACCACGCTGACTCCGCAGGTGGTGAAGCTTGCCACCATGGTGGTGACAGCTCTGCCTGTCATCTGCGTCTACCCGTTCCTGCAGCGTTATTTTGTAAAGGGCGTTACCATGGGAGCTGTGAAAGGCTGATATGGATAGCGTGCAATATATTGGAAAAGTATAGGAGGAAAAAACATGAAACGGAACAAACTCATTGCCTCGGCTCTGGCGGCACTGATGTGTGCCTCTGCTTTGGCAGGCTGCGGCGGAAATCCCTCTGAGACCAAAGAGAGCACAGCTGCACCAACAGGCGAAACTACCGCTGCTCAGGTTTCGGCAGATCAGCCCAGCTGGAAGACCGACACCTCTGACTGCACGGTCACATGGTTCTTTGCCTATGACTGGTATGGAAAGAAGTTCAATGAAAAGGATAACCTGTTCGACAAAAAGCTGTACGAGGAAACCGGTGTCAAGATTGAGATCCAGACCGGTGATACGGATAAGCTGAATATGCTGATCCAGACCGGTAAGCTGCCGGATATCATCACTCTGGATGCCAATTCCACCCAGAGAAAGCTGTTGGAGAAAAACGGCATGGTTCAGCCGCTGAACAAGCTGCGCGATGAATATGCCAAGGATCTGGTGGTGCCCCAGTCCATGATCGACTGGTACACTGCTGAGGATGGAAACTGGTATTCTATTGCAAGTTTCTACTATGGTGAAGATAATATCAAGACCAACAATGGGTTCTATGAAACCCACAACCAGAATTATGTCCGTGACGATATCCTGAAACAGATCGGCATGACCTATGACGATCTGCGTACTAAGGAGGGGTTCCTGAACGCACTTCGTGCCGTCAAGGAGCAGAATATCCAGTACAACGGACAGACCGTGGTTCCCTATATGGTTCTGTTTGCAGACAAGGCGGCGGTGCAGGTGGCACAGCAGCTGGGAGCATCTCAGGAGGATGCCAACGGCGACTTCCAGTCCTTCTATACTACACCCCAGTACCGCGAGGCCATGCTGCTGTTCAATCAGATGTATCAGGAAGGTCTGCTGACCGATGCAAGCTTTACTGTGGATAAGAGCCAGCTGGAGCAGGAGGTTGCGGCCGGTCATGTCTTTGCATCTACTGCAAAGACCAATGTTTCCAATGCACGCAACAGTCTGTATGCAGCTGACAACAATGCAAAGATGCTGTACGCAGGTCAGTTTACCGGTGATACCAATGACAAGATCATGGTTCCTGCCAACAACAACATGGGCTGGACAGCGACCCTGATCAACAAGGATGCAAAGAATGCAGACCGTATCATCCGCCTGTTTGCCTATCTGAACCAGAAGGAAACCGTTCTTGACAATGAATGGGGTGTTGGCGGATGGACACTGGACAGCGACGGACATGTGGTTCGCGATCCTGCGATCATGGCTGTGAGCGAATCCAATCCCGGCGAATTTGCTGCAAAGTATTCCGGAGATCTTGCTTGGACAACAGACTATACCATCATTCAGGGCACTGCCCCCAAGGATGGCGGTGTGTGGACGGATGATGTATATCTGATGACCCATGATGATCGGATCACCATTTACGACGACAAGAGTTTCAGTGATGTTGCGCCGGAAGCCGGCAGCAATGAGGCAGCAATCCAGGCACGCATTGACGAATATATGAAACAGGCTTTGGGCAAGATCATCACCGCAGCAACCCCAGAGCAGTGCGAGCAGGAGCTGGATAATGCTCTGGCAGAGCTGGAGAAGATGGGCCTCAGCCAGTTGACGCAGTACCAAAATACCCTCTTCCAGCAGAATAAGCAGAAATTGGGACTGGACTTTGCCTTCCCCGGCAACAAGAAGTAAATATGGTGTCCTGAGTTGGATGCATGATCCGAATGGAATGTTTTCCATGGCTCGGATCATATAAGAAATCCTAAAAGACGAAACGGAGTGCATCGAGAAACTCGATACACTCCGTTTTTTGTCGGGATTATTGGAAGTGGGCGGAAAGATGGGCTGCCCGGTCGATGACGAACCGGAAGGTGGTGAACTGTCCGTCACATTCCACGCGTATGAAATGGTCTTCTCCGTAAAACAGCTTTAGCCGGGAATTGATGTTGTTCAGACCGATGTGTTCCCCATTTGTCTGCATAGATGCAGATGCACATTCAAAACGCTCGTTCAGCTGCTGAACACGCTCTTCCGACAGGACTTCACCATTGTTCCGGATCGAAAGTTCGATCCCACTGTCCACATCTCGGGCGCTGATGGATATCTTTAGTGGCTTGGCAGTGCCTCGGTATTTGAAACTGTTTTCGATAAACGGCTCCAGAAGGAATCGGATCGTCCGTTCCGCAAGGAGTTCTTCTGGGATATCATAGCGAATCTCAAATGGGATGTTTCGGATCTTTTGAATGGCAAGATAGTACTTCACCTGTCGGATCTCGTCTTCTATGGTGGTCATGAATTCCTCGGTGTTCATATTGTATCGGAGCATTCTGCAAAATGCGGAAATTGCACCGCTTTCCTCGTAGAGTCCTGCAAGCTCCATTCTTGCTGAGAACACCTCCATGGTGTTGTAGAGGAAATGTGGGTTGATCTGGTGCTGAAGAGCCAGCAGCTGGGCCTCTTTGGCAGCAGTCTGCTGCTGGATCTTCTGGTCAAGCAGGGTACGGATCTGCCTCATCAGATAGTTGATGCGGTTGGCGAGGATAGAGATCTCGTCATTGCGCTGCAAAAGCTGATGAACAGGGGCATCCCCTTGATTTTCGGGGAACTCAAAATTATTTGCAATAGCAGTTTCCATGCCGTCCAGACAGATGTGGATATCTTGGATCGCATGGCGATTGTATTGAAAGAAACCTGCCATCAGAATGATGAACAAGGCGGGAATCAGAAGTGTCAATGTGATATTCAGTGCGGTCAGTTGGCTCCGACCGGTGATGACGAGAACATTAAACGGCCCCAAAGGATCTTCCTTGAAGGAGTAGATGAGGTTATGATCGTGACCGGAGCATCCGGCAGCTGCCAGCGTGGCAGCCTGCTCTTGACTGAGTGGCAGCCCTGAGTAATTGTAGATGTAGCAGTTTTGCAGTTCTGTGGGAGCAAGCGTCTTTCCGGAGCCGGAATCAGTCACAGTAAAAATCCGCTTGGGAACCATCGCGTCCACAATTCCGATGAGATGCGGGCCAAGCTGGATCTTGTGCAGATAGTGATAGTAAGTTTCCTGTTCAGAGTAAATAGTTTGGGTGTATTCATCCGTGGGCTGTTCGCAAAGCCATATACTTTCAGCAGCGGAGTCACAGAACGATTCAAATGAGGAGGTTTTGTGGATAGAGTCCATGGGAAAGAATACGCCAAAGCCCAGAGGAATGTCATTGTTTGAGGTGTAGATCTGGAGCTTGATGTCCGACATGCTGTTTTTTTCCTTCACGAAGTCGTGAATGGTTGAGCGGTAGTAGAGAAGATCGGGAACAGAGCGGTACTCCCGATCTAAAAAGTTTACCAGAGTCTGATTTTGAAGAACGGATTTGCAAATGTTTTCTGCAAGCTCAGTGTGCTGGTGAATGGAGTTGAGAGTCTGAACGGTCAGGGTTTCGTTCTGAGAGATGTCGTTTTGCAGCTGCAGTCGGTTGGTGCGGTATAGCAGCAGACCCAATACGATCATAAAAGGCAGCAGTACCAGAAAAACAAAGGTCGTGAGAAACTTTCTGAAAAGTCGGTTCTGTTGCATGGCGATCCTCCTCCAAATAGAAGTTGAGCTTGATATGATTGTGTGATACACTGGTTTGGACAGACCGAGTGATCCGATCGCAGCCGTACAAAGGAGTGTAAAATCGATGTATGTTTTAGTCGTAGATGATGATATGCTGATCTGTGAAAATGTAAAATCCAAATTATTTCGGATCGCCAGCGATGGTATGCTGGAGTGCGAAACGGCGAACAGTGTTATTGAGGCTAAGATCGCCATCAAGACACGGGTGCCGGATATCCTGATCACGGATTTGAACATGCCGGGAATTTCGGGACTGAGTCTGGTAAAGTATGTAAAAGAAAACTATCCGGATGTGCATATCTATGTGCTGAGCGGTTATGATGACTATCAGCTGGTTCGTCAGGCCTTTGTAAGCGGTGCAGAGGATTATCTGCTCAAGCCTATGGAAATTGAAGAGCTGCGGGAAAAAGTTGTGAATCGCGCGCTAAGGAATCAAACCAGACAGGATGAAAAGGAAGTAAGCTTTGAAATACAGTCTGCACTTGCCTTTATCGAAGAAAATCTGACAAGAGATCTGACCATGGACGAGGTGGCCGGCAGCATTGCGATGAGCTATAACTATTTCAGCAGACGGTTCAAGGAATGCACCGGATACAGCTTTCCGGAATATATCAATCTCCGCCGCATCGATCTTTCAAAGAGCTATTTGCAGGATCCAAGCTTGAAGATTTCGGAAATTGCTTATAAAATGGGGTATAATTCCGCATCAACCTTTTCAAAGACCTTCAAAAAATACGAAGGCTGTTATCCGGCGGACTATCGCCGAGCCCATAGTATTACGGAGGAGTGATGCATCCAGTATAGCATACGCGGTTCGTTAAAAGCAAGCGGCATGGTCTTGTATGACGCTGTACGGATATATGTAAAACGAGGTTTCGCAGGAATTGCGAAACCTCGTTTGTGTATCTCGGGTGGATGGATGCGAGAAGGGGATCTTGCTCACCGGAGCACCCCAAGAGCCTGAAGAAACAGGATCGACATAAGAGTGGGGGCAACAAACCGGATCATAAAGGTGTACAGATATCTTCGCTTGAATGGATGCCCGGAGGCAGTGATTTCTTCCACGATCCATTTTGGACGAATCACCCAGCCTACAAAAATGCAGGTAAGCAGGGAGATCAGCGGCATCAGAAAGCTGTTGCTGATATAGTCCATCACATCTAAAAGCTGACCGGTGGATCCGTTCGGCAGAGGCAGCTCAAAGTAGAAAATGTTATAGCCCAGACAGATCAGTGCAGCAGCGGCAGCTGAGATTGCACCGATGACAATACACATCCGCTTTCGGGATGCGTGGAACACATCCATGCAGCTGGCGACCAGTGTTTCCATGATGGATACACTGGAGGTGATGGCTGCGAATTCAAGCATGACAAAGAAGGCAAGTGCAACCAGGAATCCCACTGTCCCCATGCTTTGAAATACCTTTGGCAGCGATACGAACATCAGACTGGGCCCGGAGGCCATGGCATCGGTGCCGGAGAACATGTAAACCGCTGGAACGATCATAGCGCCGGCTAACAATGCCACAAGGGTATCGAAAAACTCAATGTGACCGATGGCCTTGCTCAGGTTGACATCCTTGCCTACATAGGAGCCATAGGTGATCATGATCCCCATGGATACGCTCAGGGAAAAGAACAGCTGACTCATTGCGTCCAGCAGGATCTTCATAAATCGGGGAAGGGTGAGCCCATCGAAGTTTGGGATCAGATAGATGGCAAGTCCATCCAGACCGGTTCGGACGACTCCGTCTGCATCAGTATGGCTCTGCATAAGGGTGTAAATGCTCACAGCGATGATCAGGATCAGCAGTCCGGGCATCACAAGCTTTGAGAATCGCTCGATCCCTTTTTCAACACCCAGATAAACGACCAATGCAGTGACAGCCAGAAAAATCAGCATGAATACAATGGGAGATACCGGAGAGGAAATGAACGCAGGGAAGAAGGAATCCTGAGCAGCGGCACTGCCTTGCCCTGTGAGATATACCACAATATATTTGGTGATCCAACCGCCGATCACAGTGTAATAGGTTATGATAATAGCAGGAACCAGAAAAGTGAGCTTTCCAAGAAATCCCCATTTGGGGCGAATACTTGCAAAGGCCTCCAGTGCATTTTTTCGGGTGCGCCGACCGATGGCGATATCGGTGGAAAGCAGTGTAAATCCAAAGGTCAATACAAGGATCAGGTATACCAGAATAAAAATTCCACCACCATCCTGTGCGGCTAAATACGGAAAACGCCAGATATTTCCCACTCCCACAGCACTTCCGGCTGCCGACAGTACAAATCCCAGAGAACCGGAAAATCCCTGTTTTTTCTGCTCCATGTTACCATCTCCTCACAAAAATATGGGTCTGATTATAGCAAGCGGCCATGTTTTGCGCAAATTGCAAAAAGTTTCTTCTGGATAGATAATTGACAGAATTTGTTTCTCTGTGATAGAATTATTCTGCTAATATTCTGATTATGGGAAAAGAATAAAGTAAAATCAGGGAAATGTATAGTTTCATGAAACAGGAGATTTGCCATGAGTGAACTGAATGCCCATGTAGGCAGCCGCATCAGATCCTATCGCAGGCAGCGAAGGATGACCCTGCAGCAGCTTGCGGACATCATCCATAAGAGCCGCGCCAGTGTGAGCAAATACGAAACCGGCGAGATCACACTGGATATCGAGACACTTTATGATATCAGCAGAGCCTTGGATGTGTCGGTCTATCAGCTGACGGATTATCAACCTGCAACAGAGGAGATCCCGAGCCGATCAGCCGGGCTTATTCAGCACAGCCCGTTTTTTCAGGCAGATCAGCTGTATTTTTACTTCTACGACGGTCGTTACCATCGTCTGAAGGATGGGATCATCCACATACATAAGACGGAGGATCCGGCTGGCAGCTGCGAGGCATCGATGTTTATCAGTTCCATTGCGTCCAGTGGGCGCAGCAGTGGCGTCCATTATACGGGAAAGGTGGTATACAGTGATATGCTGATCCGGTTTTCCTTTGTAAACCGCTATAATCCGTTGGAGGAGGATCTGCTGTATATTTTTAATCCTCTGGAGCTGCGAGAGGACACGGAGGGGCTGCTTTGTGGGATCTCCAGCGTGGATCTGATGCCATGCGCATTCAAATGTCTTGTGACACTAAAACCGCAGGAGGCCACGGAGGAACTGAAAAAGCGGGTGCTTTTCAGCAGTCAGGAGCTGCGCCGATTGCAGAAATTGAATATGCTGCTGGTGAACAATCGGGAATAGCAATCGGGATGTACCAATAGGCAGCCATTTTCTCTGCCTGATAGCTGTTTATTCGAAATTGAGGACAGATTTTGATATGAAAAATGAACAATTAAAGGAAATTTTGCGGCGCAGTCAGATTTTTTCCTACGGGGTCTGCGATTACGGGAAGATCACCGAATTTCTTCCCTGTCGGAATCGGGAGCGGATCCCTGCGGGGGCGAAGAGTGTCATCGTCTGTGCATTTCCGTACTATACCGGCGAGCATCCGGATGCGAATGTCTGCAAATATGCGATGGTGCCGGATTATCACATTGTGGTGCGAGGGCTGCTGAATCAGGCGGCGGAGGAGTTGACACAGGCATTTGGCGGCTCGTTTGTGGGCTTTACGGATGTATCTGCACTGCCCGAGCGGGAATGTGCTCTGGCGGCAGGCTTGGGGTTTCCGGGGGTAAATGGGATGGTCATCCATCCGGAGTACGGGACATTCTTTGTTATCGGAGAGATCGTCACCGACTGCCTGTTTGATTTTGACGAGCCGATCACAAATCAGACTTGTTTGAAGTGCGGACGATGTGTGGCAAGCTGCCCTGCCGGAGCGATTTCGTGGCAGGGAGTTGACTATACTCGCTGCCTCTCGGAGGTGACCCAGAGAAAAGGGGAGCTGACAGCACAGGAAGAGGCGCTGATCCGGAAAAATGGTCTGATGTGGGGCTGTGACAGCTGCCAGAACTGCTGCCCCCACAATCAACGGCTGCCTCTGACTTACTTGGATGCATTTCGGTCAGATGTTCAGCCTGTTGTGACCCGGGAAAATCTCAATGCCCTGTGCAAGACCAGAGCATTCGGCTATAAGGGGAAGACCCTTTTGAAACGGAATTTGGATCTGATTGGCTGCGGCGAGCAAGGGACAGAGGATAGCTCGGCAGTAGCAGAAAAAGACCGGACGGTATGATGTACCGTCCGGTCTTTCTGTCTGTAAAGGGAAAGAATACTTTGTTTTCTGATGTTAGAGGCAGGTTCATATCAAATCGGCAAAGTCGCCGGAAGAAAAATCCTGCATCACCAGCTCATGAAATGTACGGCGAACCTCCAGAAATTGTGTATTCTCCCGGCTGGGATGTACACGATTGGAAAGCAGTACGATATACAGCCCTGTCTTTGGGTCGATGACCAGAGAGGTTCCGGTGAAACCGGTGTGTCCGTAGCATTGGGGCAGAGCCAATTTTCCGTGGAAACTGCCGGAGCTTTGCAAATGGAAACCGAGCCCGCGGCGCTGATCCATTCCATCGGTGTAGGATTGGGCAGCCATGTGCAGGGTGGATGGCTGAAGAAAGCTGCGTCCGTCATGGAACCCATCGGAGGCGAGCATGGAGGCAAAGATCTCCGTATCGTGCAGATCGGAAAAAACTCCGGCATTTCCGGAAATACCGCCTAAAAACCGTGCGTTCTCATCGTGAACGGTGCCGTTGAGATAGCGGCCTTCTGACATTTCGGTGGATGCAAAATTTGTTCCGGATGGACGGTATCCGGTGTGGGTCATGTGGAGCGGAGTGAAAACCAAAGTATCCGCCAGCTGATCCAGAGGCTTACCGCCGATCTTTTCCAGAATTTTTCCCAGTACAATAAAACCCATACAGGAGTAGAAGACCTGGGTGCCGGGGGTACAGATCGGAGCGGATGCAAAAATAGCGGTAAGCACATCTTCCTTGTTTTGACACAGGTGTGCCAGATCGAGATATGGGACAAATCCACCGGTGTGCGTCAAAAGCTGAAAAACGGTTACTGCGGAAAACGCTCCTGCGTTTTCAAAATAGTCACTGATTTTGTCCTGCAAATTCAATCGTTTCATTTCCAGAAAACGAAGGGCGACCATAGTTGTAGACATGATTTTGGTCATAGATGCCATATCAAATCGGGTGGAAAGGTCAGCAGGGACAATGGAAGGGTATATGGCTGCATTTCCGTATATATCGGTACGGATTGATGTGCTGCGGATGCCGACAGCGGCGGCGGCACAGGGGGCAGCACCATCAGATACTGCCTGACGCAAATAGTCAAAGGCTCGGTCGAAATTCTGCATAAGGCAAGGTTCCTTTCCGAAATAATCAAGATAACAGCAAACTATCAAACAAAAGACTGTGACACAAAATGTGAAATTCTGTTTCATAACGAAGTAGGATACTCGTTTGATATAGTATGGGAATATGTAAGAAATCGCATAAGTTTCAGTCTGAAGATATGTCTGTACGCAGTATAATCTACTGTGAATTGGATGATGTGTCAATATAATTGTGTAATATAGAAATAATAATGAGCATATTATACAAAAGCTGGAATACCTACTAGGTTGATATGCTGAATTTATGAAACATGGATAGTTTGAGTTTGACATTTAGTTTCACCAATGATATCTTGTTATTGACATTAAATTACAGATTTGTTTCTGTTGAAAGAGGAGTGTTGCGGTGTGGTGAAGAAATTGGCGATGGCTTTGTTCACAATATTTGTTGCAGTGATTGTGATGTTTGTCGTCATTCAGCAGATGCCCGGTGATCCGGTAGATATTATGGCAACAGATATCATGAAACGCGAGAATGTGCAGTATGACATTGCCTACGATAGGGCAAAGGCAATTCTGAACTATGACCCGGATATGCCGATTGTTCAGCGGTTCGGCAACTATGTCAAGGGGATCGTGACCGGAAATCTGGGTGTCAGCATGACCTATCAGAAGAGCGTTGCGTCGGTGGTAGGCGGTGCGCTGCCTTGGACACTTCTGGTCGTCAGCCTTTCGCTGTTTTTATCGTTTGGTGTCGGCATCCTCTTGGGCATATACATCGCGTGGAAACGAAGTAAGGTCATGAATACGGTTCTCATCGGCTATCAGTCGATTTTCGGAGCCATCCCCAACTATGTGTTGGGATACCTGCTTGTCTTTTTCCTGTCGGTCAAATTGGGTTGGTTCCCGGCACGAGGGGCATACAGCACCAGTGTGGATCCCGGGTTCAATTTCCCGTTCATTATGGATGTGCTGCACCATGCATGTCTTCCGGTGCTCACATTCTTCCTGACCACGGTTGCAGGATGGATCATTTCCATGAAAGCAAACGCTCTGAGCGTTCTGGGTGAGGACTACATTACATATGCGCAGGTTCGCGGCTTGTCCAATCGACGGATCATCACGACCTATCTGAGCAAGAATGCACTGCTCCCTCTGGTGACCAGTCTGGCAGTCCATTTCGGTCTGCTGTTCGGCGGCTCTCCGCTGATTGAAAATCTCTTCTTCTACCCCGGTGTCGGATATTATCTGAACAAAGCCATCTCTGCAAGAGATTATCCTCTGATGCAGGGCATGTTCTTCATCATCATCGTGATGGTCGTGCTTTCCAGCTTTGTGGCAGAATTCCTGTACAAGTATCTGAACCCGCGGCTGAGAGATGCCCGTTAAAGAACGGTGAGAAAGGGTGAAGACCATGATGAAACATGCACAGCAAACGAAAACCCCGGGACTGCAGAAGACCAACGGCGTGAAGTACTTCTTTCATTCCATCTGGAAGAACAAAATGTCCCGGAGTGGTTTGATCATTCTGATACTGTTCTTGGCGATGGCGATTTTGGGGCCGCTCTTTTTAACACCTCCTCAAGCGGACTACCTCCACCGCCTTCAGGGGCCGTCTGCACAGCACCTTCTGGGAACGGACTATGCCGGCAAGGATACACTGGTACAGCTGATCTTGGGCGCGAAGGATGTCCTTTTGGTTGCTTTCTTTGCAGGCGTTATCTCGGTGACGATCGCTTGTATCGTGGGTGTGGTATCCGGACTGTTGGGTGGAAAAGTGGATGCTGTTCTTTCTCTTATCACCAATGTGGTGGTAACGATCCCCAGTTTCCCCATTACGATGGTGCTTTCTATGATCATCTCGGTGTCGAACCCGTTGATGTTTGGTCTGGTACTGAGTATCCAGTCTTGGGCAGGTCTGGCTAAGGCGATCCGCTCACAGGTTCTGATCATCAAGAACAAGGAATTTATTGAGGCAAGCCGGATCCTCGGCATCAGCACCTTCAATATTATTGTAAACGATGTGATCCCCAATATTATTTCCTATATTGCGGTGAACTTCATCAGCATGATGAAAGAGGCAATCATGGCTGCTGTGGGTCTGATGTATCTGGGGTTGGTTCCGTTCCAAGGGAACCATTGGGGCATGATGATCCAGCTGTCGCTGACAGTCAGCGGAGCGATGATGGGCTCCGGTGCAATCTTCTATTTCCTGGCACCTGTATTCTGCATTATTCTGTTCCAGCTTGGGTGCTACCTGTTTGCAACCGGTCTGGATGAAGCGTTGAATCCCAGATTGAGAACCTGATAAGAGGTGATAAATATATGGAACCTATCATTGAAATACGGGATCTGTCCGTAGATTTTCAGACCAATGGCGGCAGACTCCGGGCTGTGGATCATGTGACCATGAACATCAACCGGGGGGAGATCGTCGGCATCATCGGGGAAAGCGGAAGTGGCAAGACGACACTGACCTCCAGTATCCTGAGAACCATTCGGGCACCCGGACGAATTGCAGAGGGCGAAGTGATCTATCACTGCCGGGACGGCAGAACGGTGGATCTGCTGAAACTGACGGAAAAGGAATACAATTCCTATCGGTGGGCAGATATCACGACAGTTTTTCAGGCGGCTCAGAATGTTTTGAATCCCACCCTTCGGGTGAAGGAGCACTTTATCGAAACGGCACTGGCACATGACCCCAAGATGACCAAAAGTCAGATCATGGACAGGGCAGCCGAGTTGTGTAAGAAGGTTCGTCTGGAGGAGCGTGTGCTTGAGAGCTATCCGCATCAGCTTTCGGGCGGAATGAAACAGAGAGTCATCATTGCATTGAGTCTGCTGCTGAACCCGGAGCTTTTGATCCTGGATGAACCGACCACGGCACTGGATGTCATTACGCAGTGGTATATTTTGGATATTCTGCGGAAGATCCATGAGGAAAGCGGGATCACCATGGTGTTCTGCACCCATGATGTGGCGATCATCGGATCCATTGTGGATCGGATCGCAGTGATGTATGCAGGTGAGATCGTGGAGTACGGAAAACTGGAGGATGTATTCCTGCGACCGTCCCATCCTTACAGCAGAGGTCTCATCCATGCGGTGCCATCTCTTCGGGATGACATTTCCAAGCGTGAGGCGATCCCGGGGTATCCGCCCAATCTGTTAAAACTGGAACCCGGATGCCGGTTTGCTCCCAGATGTTTTCTCAAGGAACAGGGCAAATGCGATGGCATTGCAGGATGTGCAGACGGTTTGATCGAGTTGGGGGATACGCAGCAGTACACCCTTTGCAAATATTGGAAGGAGGTAAAAGCCCTTGCCAGCACTGATTGAATTAAAAAATGCCGGAATCAAATTCACAAACGGTTCCGGAAGAAAGAAACAGACCATTCAGGCACTGACCGGCGTGGATCTTACCTTGCAGCAGGGTGAGATCGTGGCAGTCGTTGGAGAAAGCGGCTGCGGCAAAACGACCATGGGCAAGCTGATCGCAGGGATCCACAAGCCCACAGAGGGACAGGTGCTGTACAAAGGAAGAGATATCTGGTCTTTGCGGGGAAAGGATTACCACGAATACCGCATGGGTATCCAGATGGTGCATCAGGACAGCTATGCGGCATTGAACCCCAATAAAACCATTTTCCAGTCGCTGTCCCTGCCGCTTTTGCAGCACCATCTGGTCAAGAATGAGCAGGAGGCACTTGCCTATCTTTCCGAACTCCTTCTGGATGTTGGTCTGACTCCGCCGGAGATGTTCTTGGAGAAATATCCGCATCAGCTTTCCGGCGGTCAGCGGCAGCGTTTGCTGCTGGCACGGGCGCTCTCGGTGAAACCGGAGCTGATCGTGGCGGATGAACCGGTATCCATGGTGGATGTGTCCATGAGAATTTCCCTCCTGAGTCTGATGGCTAAGATGAAGGAGAAGTACAATGTCAGTTTCCTCTACATCACCCATGATCTGGGAACGGCACGCTATATCGCCGCATCCGGACGGATCGTCGTGATGTATCTGGGACGGATGATCGAGACCAATGCCATTCAGCGTGCCATTGATGAGCCGCTGCATCCGTATTTCAATGCATTGATCTCTGCGGTTCCGGAGGCCAATCCCAAACTGCGCAGCAATTTCGTCAAGGAGCTGCCTTTGAGGTCGTTGGATCTGCCGAACCTCTTGGATCTGCCCAAGGGCTGCAAGTTCCATCCCAGATGCCCTTATTGCGAAGAGATCTGCATGTGTGAAGAACCAAAGCTTACACCGCTGAATGGAGGTATGGTCGCATGTCACAGAGCGGAAGAAATTCTAAAAAGGAAAAATTCCCGATAGAGCTGAGTCAGGTCGTTGCTTTTTTGCGGCTGATTGCTGCTATGACAGGGACGCTTTTGGCATTGAGCGTGATCTTTTTCCTGCTTAGTCCCAAGACTCCGGAGGCAACCGTTGCCTATGTAATGACGATCGCTGTAAATCTGGCAGCCTGTGCCGGATCGCTGATCGGAGCATGGAAACTGGATCAGAAGGATGAGCAGCTGCAGGAGAAGGAAGAACGCTGCTGCGCTGTCGGGTAAGGAGCGTGACGGAATGAACACGATGTTTACAGCTGTGAAAACCGAAGACCAGATACATGGAGCCATGGCTCTGTTCAATGGGTGTACTGCCGCAGGGGAAACATTGTTCAAGCCCATGCGCACGGTGCAGGAATTTTCCGACTTTTTCCTTGTGCGCAAGGATGGTGTCCAGACCGTGTGCCTCAGTGACGGCGGTGACGGATGCTTTGCCAGCGGCTGCCTGAGTGAGGATAAAACCAAGGGCTATATCACATATCTGGCAGTTCGAAAAGATCTGCGGCGGCAGGGGGTGGGAACCGGCCTGCTGAAAGCACTGGAGGCAGCCCTGCGATCCATGGCAGATCAGCAGATCAGCTGTTTCGAGGCAACATTCTTCAATCCCATGAATTTTGTCTGGATCGTTCCGGGAACCAAGGATCATGAGCATCCCAATGCGCCCGGTGTCGATGTAGCCGGCGGAGGGTATCTGTTCCTGAAAAATATGGGCTATCGGGATTATGCCGTCCAGAACGCATATCATCTGAATTTGCAGAGCTATCAGCTGACAGATGCCATGGAGCGGAAAAAGCAGGAGCTGGGCTCCAAGGGAATTCAAATCACCACCTATGATCCTGCCGTACATACCGGTCTTGAGGAGCTGCTGCGAGATCTGGACAATGATCTGTGGTATCGCGAGATCACCCAGACTGTTGCAGACAAAAACGGCGCACCGCTTTTGATCGTGGATTGGAACGGCAGAGCCATGGGCTTTACCGGGCCGCTGAAGGTTCAGGAAAACGGCAGGGGATACTTAGCCGGAGTGGGCGTTCACAGTGAATGCCGCGGAATGGGCGTGGGCAAGGTGATGTTCGGAGAGCTGTGCGTGCAGCTCAAAGCCTTGGGGGCGCGCTATATGACGCTCTTTACCGGTGAAACCAATCCTGCCAGAAACATTTACGAGGCTCAGGGATTTAAGATCGTCAGAACCTGGGCAGATATGCGGAAAACAGTCCGATGACATGCGGAAGGCTTATCTGCCCTTGAAATTGAAAAGGAGATCGGAATAATGACAACGGATGGTAGAAAAGTCATCATGGCCATTGGCGGTCATGTGGGCGATGCGGAACTCACCTGCGGCGGTGTGTTGGCAACTGCCAGTCTTCGGGGAGATCACATCATCACGGTGGCGATGACCGGCGGAGAAAGAGGTGTTCCGGCAGGAATGACGGTTGCCCAGTACCGCAAGCAGAAGGAAGAAGAGGCAACGACTTTCGCCCGGATGCTCGGCGGTGATGCGATCGTGATGCCCTATGTAGACGGAGAGCTGCCTGAAACCGATGAGGTGAAATTGCAGCTGTGTGATCTGATCCGCAAGCATAAGCCGGATGTGCTGCTGACCCATTGGAAGAACAGTATGCATAAGGATCATATGGCGACCCATCGGATTGTAAAGGATGCGCAGTTCTTTGCAGGACTGCCTGCCATTGAACGGGAATATCCGGCACACTTTGCGGCCGGCCCCTACTATGCGGAGAACTGGGAGGACTCGGAAGGATATGTGCCCTATACCTCGGTAGAGGTTACGCCGGAGGGCTTTGACTTGTGGTACAAGGCGATCTCTACGCACTGGTTTGCGGTTCATTCTCCCAGTTTCCATTACCGGGATTTTTATGCAACGCTTATGAAGATGCGGGGCTACCTGTGCCGCAGAGCCTATGCAGAAACCTTTACGGTGGATGAGATCGAGAAAAAAGAGTTCAAAACTTCATTCTAAGTCCGAAAAATTGTATTGTATGCCAGCTGACTGAAATTCAGCTGAAAATAACAGGGAGGAATTATGATGAAAAAGTTCAATCGCATTGCTGCATTCACGCTTGCGGCCCTTATGGCGGCATCAGCCTTTGCAGGCTGCGGCAATCAGAACACACAAGGCCCTGACGGCGGTCAGGATACAACGCAAGTACAGCCCAATCTGGACGGTGTGGATAATGGGCTTACGATGCATGTGGAGGGAGAGGTCGATAAGACCAAAACCCTGACCACCCTGATCAACTGTGACGCAACACCTGCATTCAATGGCAACCCCTTTGACGAAACAGCCGGTGTCAACTGGTCTGTGCAGCCGTTTATGTACGATTATCTGGCATTTTTTGCGCCTCTGCCTGAGCGAACCTACAAGAATTCCTTGTTGGAGAGCTATACCTTTGAAGATAAGGTGATGACCCTCAAGCTGCTGCCCGGACTCAAGTGGAGCGATGGCACAGCTCTGGATGCGGATGATCTGATGACTCATTTTTACTGTGAGCTTATCAGCAATCCGGTCTGGAACTACATGGATAAGCTGGAGAAGGTGGATGATCTGTCGGTTTAGATCACCTTCGTGGACGAAAGTGATCTGCTGCTGAACCTGGTGATCCGCAATCCCATTCGCACGCCCAACGAGATTTTCGGAAAGTGGGCAGACCAGTTCAAGGAAGTAGCCGAAACCATGCGTGAGTTTGATGAAACAAGCAATCGCTGGAAGGTCACTCAGGAAGGTGTGGAAAAAAATGCTGAGATCAAGCGTGATCTGCTGACCTATAAGCCGGCACCCAACGAAGTGGTTTGCAGCGGCCCCTATGTCATCGACAGATACAACACTTCCGAGGTCCTCTTCAAGCCCAACCCTGAATTCCGCAAGGAAATGCTGATCACTTCCATTCGCGGACTTCGTCCCGGCGACTCTCAGGCATTCTCCACGGCGATCCTTGCGCAGGAGTATACCATCGAAAACGGCGGTCTGAATGCGGATATGTCCAAGCAGGTGGATCTGACCTATAAGGACACCCTGAGAAAGGTATTCGCACCTGAGCTGTCCCAGGTCGGCTATACCATGAATACGGAGAAATACCCCCTGAATTTGGTGGAGGTCAGAAAAGCCATCAGCATGGCCATCGACCGCAACAGCCTGCTTGCCGTTGCAGAGCCCGGCAGCTTTAATGGCAGCATCCAGAATGCAGGACTGATCCCCTCTATCGTCGATACATACACGGATAAGAGCTTTGTGGATTCTCTGGTCAAGTATGAGTACAATCCGGATGAGGCGGCAAAACTTCTGGAGTCCATCGGCTGGACAAAGAACGGCAATCAGTGGGTGGATGACAAGGGTGAGTCCCCTGTGATCACGCTGGCAACCATCAGCAGCTGGCCCTCTTTCATGATGACCGGCGAGGCAATCAATCAGATGCTCACAGACTTTGGTTTCAAGGTTGAATTCAAGCCCATGGAGTTTGGCGTTTGGAATGACTTTACCAAGGGTGATGAGAAAATGCTGAGCTGCGCATTTGTTGCCGCATCTCCCTCTTTTGCACATCCTTGGGAGTGTTTCAATGATCTTTACATCGCCAATCCCCGTACCGGCTGGGGCAAACTGGAACCCGGTCAGGAGAGAATTGTGGAAGATCCCGTAGACGGCAAGGAATACAATGTTTCTCAGATCCTGAACCAGATGTTCATCTCTACGGATCAGGCGGAATTGAAGGAACTGACACAGCAGATGATGAAACTGTCCAACGACCTGTGCGTGTACTACTCCGTACTGGAAAAAGGCGCGCCTGTCCGCGTTTATGATCCCAAGCTGTGCCTGCCCGAGGCTGAGATGAACGCATTGCAGAGTGACTACATGTACTTTGGCAATCTGAACACTATGCTGGCAAAGATGCTCATGGAGGATCAGCTTTACTTTGTAAAGTAATGACAAATTGATACAGCCTGGATAGATTCAGGGCCAGGCAAAAAAGCCTGGCCCTGAATTTTGTTGATTAGGTGGAAGACGCTACAAGTCTGCCCCATGCAATTCCCATATGTCCGCCGGAGAGCAGGTGCTGCTTGAGCTTGCGCTG
>JARHYV010000238.1 GCA_029258495.1 Faecousia sp.
CCATCACCGGTGTCTGTCTGCCCATTGACTGCGGCTACAGCGCATACTCCGGCGTGTAAGGAGGCGGCAGCATGGATGTCCTGAATAGACTGGCGAAGGCAGGCATTGTTCCTGTTGTTGTTCTTGAGGATGCAAAGGATGCCGTGGCGACTGCAAATGCAATGGTCGCCGGCGGCATTGATGTGATGGAGATCACCTTCCGCACCGCTGCGGCAGCCGATTCCATCAAGGCGGTTGCCGAGAACTGTCCGGATATGCTGGTTGGTGCCGGCACCATCCTGAATCTGGAACAGTGCAAACTGGCAGTTGCCATGGGGGCAAAGTTCATCGTTTCCCCCGGCTTCGACGCAGAGGTCGTGGGCTGGTGCATTGAAAACGGCATTGCCGTGACCCCCGGCTGCGTAACTCCTACGGAGATCACCGCAGCGGTCAACATGGGGCTGAAGGTCATCAAGTTCTTCCCGGCAAATGTCTATGGCGGTCTGAACGCCATGAAGAACCTCTGCGCTCCCTTCGTGGGCATCAAGTTCATGCCCACCGGCGGTGTCAACGCAGCCAATGTCCGAGAGTACATTGAGGCTCCGTTTATCCATGCAGTGGGCGGCAGCTGGGTCTGCCCCAAGGCGGACATTGCAGCCGGAAATTTTGAAAAGATCACCGCCCTGTGCGCCGAAGCCCGTCAGGCTGCCTTCGGCTGATCTGATACAGAAAGAGGATTTTTCGATATGGCAAAGATTATTACCTTCGGCGAGCTGATGCTCCGCCTGCAGCCGTATAACTACGAGCGTTTCGTTCAGTGCGACCATGTGGAGTTCACCTTTGGCGGCGGCGAGGCAAATGTGGCAGTTTCCCTTGCAAACTACGGCATGGATGCAGCCTTTGTCACCAAGCTGCCTGCCCATGCCATCGGTCAGTCTGCGGTCAACTCCCTGCGCCGTTACGGCGTGGACACCAGCAAGATCGTTCGGGGCGGTGATCGTGTGGGCATCTATTTTAATGAAAAGGGTGCTTCGCAGAGAGGTTCCGTCTGCATCTATGATCGGGCACATTCTGCCATTCAGGAGGCTTCCACCGGCGATTTTGATTGGGACAGCATCTTCGAGGGTGCTGAGTGGTTCCACTTCACCGGCATCACTCCCGCTCTGGGCGAGAATCTGGTGGAGATCTGCAAGCAGGCTTGTAAGGCAGCAAAGGCTCGCGGTGTGAAGATCTCCTGCGATCTGAACTATCGGGGCAAGCTGTGGACCCGTGAGCAGGCTCGTGCCGCCATGACTGAACTATGTCAGTATGTGGATGTCTGCATCTCCAACGAAGAGGATGCAAAGGATGTTTTCGGCATCGAGGCGGAGGCTACCGATATCTACGGCGGCAGCCTGAACCACGAGGGCTACAAGTCCGTTGCAAAGCAGCTGGCAGACAAGTTTGGCTTTGAGATGGTTGCTATCACCCTGCGTGAGAGCCACTCCGCCTTCGACAACGGCTGGAGTGCCATGCTGTATAATGTGGCAAAGAACGAATACTGCTTCTCCAAGAAGTACGATCTGCATATCATCGACCGGGTGGGCGGCGGGGACTCCTTCGGCGGCGGTCTGATCTACAGCCTGCTGTCCGGCAAGGACACTCAGGCAGCAGTTGAGTTTGCTGTTGCAGCATCCGCTCTGAAACACTCCATCGAGGGTGACTACAACATGGTCACCGTTGCTGAGGTGGAGAAACTGGCAGGCGGCGACGGCTCCGGTCGTATCCAGAGATAATTCATTCATAAGCGCTCTTTTTTAAGATGTTTCGTAAGATCACCCCGGTTTTCTTTTGAAAACCGGGGTGATCGTTTCTTGAAAAGGGGAGCAGGGCAGAAATGCCCCTGAACTGGAAAAAGTCCGCCGCACGGGATCCCCGGCAGCGGACTTTTGTGATACCTGTTTCTGGAATGACAGAAAATGTTAGTTCGCGGTATGTGTTTTATTGAGATTGATTGCTGGTGAAATATCCATCTCGGTGCCAATCAGTCCAGAACAGTTGGACGCCATACTCGCCGTTCGCGCCATAAAGACCATATCCAAAATACTTATATTCCTTGGTGAGCATATTTGCTTTATGACCGGGGGAATTCAGCCAAGCATCAAATTGTCCCTTAATCGGAAGAAAACCCATACAAATATTCTCACCTGCGTTGGTGAAGGTGCCGCCGGAATGGGAGAAGTTTTTACTGATTTCGCCGGCGCGGATCTGGGCAAGCTCCACTAGCTTGGGGTCGAGTTTTAAGTCATATTCGTGAGAACCATAGACCTCTGCTCTCAGGTCGTTTACATAACCCAGCATGATCTCGGCTGCCTCTTCGGGAGTGACAGGAGGCTGAGGTTCGGGCTGAGGTTCGGGACGAACCTCATTGATCTGGTCAGCTCTGCACAGGAAGGATACGATCTGAGCACGGGTGCAGTAATCATCCGGTGCGAACATGTTGTCGCCGACACCTTCGGTCACACCGTTTTCCACCGCCCATGCGACAGCCTTGGCATAGTAGGCATCACTGGGGACATCAACAAAGCGGCTGTCCATGCTGTCAGGCTCGATATAGCCGCGGGCTCGCCAGATGAAAGACACGATCTGGGCACGGGTGCAGGTTTCGTCCGGGCCGAACATGTTGTCACCGATGCCTTCTGTGACACCCTTTTCAGCGGCCCACGCAACAGCTTCGGCATAGTAGGCATCGCTTGGGACATCGACAAAACTGCTTGTGCCGCAGTTGATGCGCCCGGCAAGACGCCAAAGCATGGCAACCGCCTGAGCACGGGTACATGTGTCATCGGGTGCGAACATATTGTCCCCGACACCGGCGGTGACACCCATGGTCACGGCCCAGGATACCGCCTTTGCGTAGTAGGCATCACTTGGAACATCAACAAAACCGGCAGCGGCACTGGCTGTGGTAGCCATGCACCCGAATGCAACTGCAATCGCAATTACCAACGAACAAAATTTCTTCATTTCTATCTATCTCCTTTTTATAAAATGTTTAGGGTTTTATAATGTGGATAAATGATGCAGCCACATGATGGAGAAGTGCGGCATCGCATTTGACAAAGTTTCCGTGGAGACCTCTCTGAATTCAGTATAGCACACAAAAATGCTGTAGGGCAAGGGGGAATGAAAAATTGTGCACTGTGTCATCAAGAAAATCGGTATCATCTGGATGTTTTCTGCTCAAAATCAAAATAGATGGAAAAATACAAATCCCAATGGTGTATCAGTGCGTTATCTATGGCGATGGACAGTGCTCCGTACTCCCGGTGCATGCCAAAATATGTGAAAAATGGGAAGAAATTTACAGCATATGCCGAAGAATATGGGATAAGATATGAGTACGGAAGGAAATCGTTTCTCTCGGGAAACGGGCTCCTCCCGAGAGATATGAAAAGGAGAGAAAAATCATGAAGAACAATAATCAGATCAACATTCCTGAGGCAAGAGATGCAATGGACAAGTTCAAGATGCAGGCTGCAAGCGAAGTCGGCGTGAACCTGACCAACGGCTACAACGGTCACCTGACCTCCCGTGAGGCCGGCTCCGTCGGCGGCCAGATGGTCAAGAAGATGAAACCCATACGAAATATGATATTTACCAGAAACAACCGTACCGCTGTCAGCCATGAAATGGATATTCGGTACATAGCCACCGTTACCATTTAGCAAGGGATAGGAGATCAGAAGATCGTGTTCTTTATTTCACTTTTTTTCTCTTGTTTGTTATGTTATAGTGAAAATAAGAAAACAACATAAATATAATTGTTTACTTATTGATTTACTTTCTTATGTTGTTGTGATATAGTTGATTTAGAAGAGGTGAGTCTTATGTTGTATGAGGAGTTTGCTAAATTATTAGAGCGAATTGAAACACGAAGATGTGAAGAACAGACACTGGAAATCAAAGCGGCAGCCAAAGGCTGTCCGGAAAGGCTCTATGACACCTTCTCTTCTTTTTCCAATCAGGACGAGGGCGGGATTATCGTCTTTGGAATTGATGAAAAGCAGAATTTTCAGAAGGTTGGTATCTATGATGCTCAGGATCTTCAAAAAAAGCTGATGGAAGTAGGGGAGTCTATGTCCCCAAAGGTACATCCAATCCTCAGTGTGTTCGATGTGGATGGGAAAGTCTTTGTTACAGCGGAGATCCCGCCTGTGGACCTCACCGAGCGTCCCTGCTTTAAGGAAGCAAAGGGACGGCTGAAAGGCTCTTATATTCGGGTTGGGGATGCAGACAAGCCGATGACGGAATATGAAGTGTACAGCTATGAGGCTTACCGCAAAAAGACGAGGGACGATATTCGTCCGGTTGATGGAGTATCAATCAGCGGCTTGGATCAGATTAAGCTGGAACAATACCTTCTGAAACGCAAGCTGGATCGTCCCAATTTGGCGGCACTGCCGTTGGAGCAGTTATATGAGTTAACCGGTATCACGAGAGAAGGTAAAGTTACGCTTTCGGCGGTGCTGCTTTTCTGCCCATATCCCCAGGCGTATTTTCCACAGCTGAGTATTATCGCCTCAAGTGTGCCGGGAACGGAGATGGGAACGCTGGACGATGCAGGACAGCGTTTCTCTGACAGCAAACGGATTGAGGGAACACTGCAAGAAATGTTGGAGACTGCCGTCGGATTTGTCAGAATAAATATGCGCACAGCACTGCGTATTGACCCTTCCACAGGTGTTCGCAGGGATATCCCCGAATACCCACTGGACGCTGTTCGTGAGTCTGTTCTGAATGCATTGGTTCACAGGGATTACAGCCCACACACAGAAAATATGCCGATTCAGATCATTATGTTTTCTGACCGTTTGGAAATTCACAATCCAGGTGGTTTGTATGGTCGTCTGACGCTGGATCAACTGGGAAAAATTCAACCTGATACCCGAAATCCTGTTCTTGTGACAACAATGGAAGCATTGGGTCAAACGGAGAATCGTTATTCTGGTATTCCTCGCATTCGTCGTGCAATGTGGGACCTCGATCTTCCGGAACCTGTATTTAATGATTTGCGGGGAGAATTTTCTGTGTGCCTTTATAACGACCGCAGTGCCCAGAAGATTGAACCGACGACAGAGGTAACATCCGTATCGATGCAAAATGTCAATGATGATAAGGACTTGTTAGAATTCTGTGCAGTTCCCAGAACACGCAAGGAAGTCAGCGATTATCTTCAGATCGCCAGTGTGCAGTATGCGATCAAACGCTATATTGATCCCTTGGTGAAGAAGAATGTCATTCTCTTATCGATTCCCAATCATCCAAGAAGTCCGAAACAGACCTACCAGACCAATCCGTTATATTTGAAGTGATAAAAGTCCGCTGCATTTGGCTTGCCTATTTCAGCCAAAGAGCAGCCAGTATCGTCAACGAAAAACATCCACTCCTGTGGGAGCTGTTGTGCTCATCTAAGGGTGGATGTTTTCTTACTTTCTGCCCAATAACCAGTCCACAGACACATTCAAGATGTCTGCTAGGGCATTTAATTCAATATCAGATACCGGCCGTTTTTGACCTTCTAGCAGCGAAAGTGCAGGAACGCTTAAATCCACCCCGGCTAGTTGCAATTTGGCAAGTAGCTCTACTTGTTTCATTCCATGACTTTTTCTGGCTTCGGTAACGCGGGCACCAATTAGGTTCCGATTGCCAAGCTCTAGTTTCCTTGGTTTCAAGCTACCCACCTCCTATATAAGGTCATTATATGGAGAAAGCTACTTGATTTATTTGGTATTACCAAATATAATGGAATAAAGTTCGTAAGGCAAAAGAAAAGCGAATACGAAAATATGTAGCTGTTTTTACTTAAGATATAAAAATCTTTTGCAAAGTACTATTGTATGTAGCAATTATAGTAGGACAGTACATCACATGGCATGATGATAGTTGTTTATAGTATATAAGTATGGGGGATTGTTCATATGGAAACACAGCCTGTAATGAAAGCGAAAGTGATGTTTACATAAAGTCCGCTGTAATGTACATTTAGAGTGATATACTTCATTTTACAGGAAGTATTAAACTGATAAAATAAAGCGGGCCCCTCGCTTATCTGATGTTTAGTGCGTAAATCAAGATATGGAAGGAAATCTACAATGAATCGTTCAGCTTCACAGCAACTGATGTTTGAGAGCAAAAAAGCAAAACCACTATTTTATCATGACAAGTGTGATAAATATGATTATTTATTTGCAGTAGCGTGTGGTGCAGTTGCAGGTATTGTTGATATATTTCTGGTAGCAGCGCCAAGCGACAGCGGGCTTTTAAAATGGACAGATACGCAAGTTGATGGGACTGTTATGAGTTTTGCACGAACCTGTGGATGGACGCCTAGAGTAGGTAACGAGACAAATGTAGCGAGTGCAATTGGCTTCCTTGAAAAGAAGTTTCCTGTTAACTATGACCATAGGAGTACAACAGATGTCAATGGTCTTTTTCAAATGGGGACGAAAAATCACCATATGAAGTCTTTGGCTCATTCACCGGACATTATTGGACTCTTTTTCTCTGTTCTCAACCAATTTACATCAACAGCATCTTTTCTAAATTCAGGGCAGTTGATAACAATCACAACAGACACCTGTGAGCTTCAAGGACATGATTTTATATCAAAGTTGTTTTGTGGTGTCACAAATTGGTTTGGGCATATCATGTCGGACGTAGCAGGTAGTTCGGGTTCGTCTGGCAGAGGAAGCGGTGTTGTGATTCCGTTCTATGAACTGTTTCAGTTATGTGATTTCGGTAGTTTACAAGTCGGCCAAAATCGTAATACACTAGCGACTATTGCAACAAAAGTCTTTCAGGAAGGGTATGATATAAGATTCGGCCTGACAATGGCAATACCTGTGGTACTGTGTGATCTAACGATTAAACTTGTATGGGCGTTGAAACACCATTTTTATCATAAGTATCCGTTGCAGGAGTGTATTCCCACAAAACAGCATGATGATCTTAGAATTATGCTACTACTGGGCGATGGAATACTATGTATCATGGATGGTGTTGATGCAGTAGTATGCTCTGGAGGTAACTGGGTAAATTTCTTTTTGCGTTTGAATCTGATTGCTTGGTTCAGGCTTGTAGCACTGGCTCTTAGAGAGGTTTGCATTCGAGTCGGAATTAGTTTCCCACTTCAAAAACAATTGGATGCTTATATTCGTATCAATGAAGCTTTGCAGGTATATTTGTCTGAACTAGAGAAGCTGGATGTAGAGCAATTCAAGCGTGAGACAGCTATGTATAATAGCATGGTTGCAAAACTGGGAGAAGTAGTTTCTGAGAAGGAAATGAATCTTTTGCTCAAAGAAGAGTATGATGCTCTGGGCCTATGGTTTCCATGGCAGGGGGATTTTGATACTTTTATGCAAGATAAGAGCAGGAAATTGGAGTTTAAGTGATGTTTAAATGTGATAAATGCGGTGCATGCTGTCGACATCTGAATCAATCTCCTATATATTCTTCATTACATAATGGGGATGGGGTTTGTAGATATTTACAAGGCAACCTATGTGGAATTTATGAAGACAGACCCTTGTTGTGCCGCGTTGATGAATGTTATAAAGCTTTTTTTGAAAATACATTAAGCTATGAGCAATACATCCAGCTTAATTATTTATACTGTAAAGAACTAAAAAAATAGGGAGGAACTAATTATGCCATTACCATTATTCCTAGGGATAGGCGCAGCCGTAGCAGGAGCTGCAGGGATTGGAACAGCGATTCATGGTGCATCAAAAATGAAAGAAGCCAACGATACCATGAAGTTAGCACAGAGCAGACATTCAAGAAACGTTGATCACTTGGAGAAACAGAATAAATCCACTAGTACAGATATGGATAAGTTGGGTGAACTGGAGCTGGAAATTCTGCATAGCTTCAGTACATTTTCCGATGTATTTGAGCGAATCAAAAACAGACCATCTTTTGCAGCATATAATAAAAATGATGTTACCCTGCCTGAATATGATGGAGAATCAATAAAAGAAGTATCTGTGGGCGCAGGTGTCTTACTAGGGGGACTTGGAGGTGCAGCACTTGGCACTGCTGGTGGGTTTGCAGCGGCGGGTGCAACCACTGCAGCGGTTATGGCATTAGGGACGGCATCTACTGGTACAGCCATTGCATCCCTAAGTGGTGCGGCATTAACAAACGCAACTTTAGCAGCTCTTGGCGGTGGAGCGATTGCTGCTGGTGGTGGAGGGATAGCCTTAGGTACAACTATATTAGGGGCTACCACTTTAGGAGTTGGACTCTTGGTAGGTGGTATTATCTTTGGCTTCACGGGTTCAAAATTGTCAGATAAAGCAGATGATGCATATTATGAAATGAAAAAAGCGGAGGATAAAATAGAAAAGATTTGTGCTTATTTACAGGAACTGCAAATCACTGCCAATAAATACTATGACTCGGTAGCTATGGTCAATGATCTTTATAAAAAACAGTTCAATGGTCTGAACGCGATAGTTACAATAGTGGGTCATGACGATTGGGATTCCTTTACTGATTCGGAAAAGAAAGTAACCGAAAACACAGTTTTACTAGTAGGACTTCTTTATAATATGTGCAAGGTCGAATTGGTGCTTAAGACGGAGGAGTCTGATCTTAATGAGGTAAATGTTGCTGTGATAGACAAAGCCATCAGCGATGCAAATACGATTATTGCAGACAATTCCATCAAATAAACAAAAAATTTATGTGAAAACAAAGCCGAGGTCATATTGACCTCGGCTTTGTTTATGTGTGATTGATAATGTACTTTTTGACTGACTCTTTCGGGATCCGCCACACTCTGCCATTTTTGTAGGCTTTCAGTTTACCGCTGTTTAGCAGTTCGTACATGGCGTTATAGCCCACCCTCAGAGCTTCACAAGCCTCTTCCACAGTCAAAATATCTGGATATTCATCAAACATCAGACACCCTCCTGAATTGCAGTATCACGGCGATTCATGGGACACAACGCCGGATCAAGAGAACAAGCGGTACATAAGCATTGGGGGGCTTTGGTTTGATTCTTTCTGCGGATGGGGGAAGCCTTGCGTTGATACAGATCCAATTTTTCTACCTGCTGAATGATTGCCGGCTCTGTTCGCTGAAGCGCCATAGCCATCTCTGTAATGCCAACACCGTCATGAAACATTCTCACCAGTTGATCCTTTTCTTCATCTTCCCAATAGTCGCCCTCTCTTTCCAAACGGACCGTGCGGTTTCTGATACATTTTACAACTTCGTTTAACATGATTTTACATCCTCCTTCGTTGTTATGGATTACAGATATGTTCCTTTCAAAAAAGTAAAATCATCTTATTTATTGAGATTTGCCCCCTAAAATTCAGGGGGCAAATAACTTTTTAGATAATTTACCGTTTTTCCCTCCATATCATGTAAGTGGTCAAAGCTAGGCTTGCACCCTTGGCGAAGCACTCAGCCAGGACCAGAAAGGAAATCATTTTAGCAGCAGGCTGCTTTCAGCCACAGCATCTGCTACGCAAACGATCGCCAGTGTCACGGTAAAACCCAGAACAAAAAATCCAATTTCACTCATTACGCATCTCCCTCACTTTCCTATAAAATGATGACTTGGATAACTGCAATTGCCTCATGGCGTTTACTGCGGTGATATCACCCCTTTCCCATGATGTGACCACCATATTAAAATCAGGCGGCATAACGGCTTTTCGGCCTTTGTACTTGCCTTGCTGCTTGGCA
>JARHYV010000147.1 GCA_029258495.1 Faecousia sp.
CCATGGTCAATGCGGCAGGCGACTATGTGGCAAGCTTTATCGTGGAGCGTTATGTCACCGGTAAGGACTGGCTGCAAAAGAAACTGCATCAAAATCAAAATTCCTGAATAACAAAACCGCCTGATCCGTCAGGCGGTTTTATGCATTTCCGGCAGCTTTGTCAAATTGCAGCGGAAGGGACGGCAATATTGTATTTTGAGCAAGGGTGTGCTAACATGACACTACGATGATCCGGGGGAGGCAGATCCTTCCGGATGTGGAGGGATTGCTGTGAAGTATATTGTGATTCTGGGAGACGGAATGTCCGGACTGCCTCTGGAGGAGCTGGACGGAAAGACCACTCTGGAGGCGGCACACACGCCTGTCATGGACGAATTGGCAGGCAAGGGTGAGATGGGGATGGTGCAGAATACACCCCCCGGAATGATCCCCGGGTCTGATATCGCCAACCTGTCGGTGATGGGCTACGATCCGAAAAACTGCTATACGGGGCGCTCCTCCATCGAGGCATTGAGCATCGGCGCACTCATGCGGGAGGATGATGTGGCTCTGCGCTGCAATCTGGTGACCCTCACCCGGGATGAGCCTTATGCGGAAAAAACCATTGCAGATTACAGTGCCGGCGGCATCTCCACAGAGGAGGCAGGCATTCTGATGCAGGCGGTGCAGCAGGCACTTGACTCTGAGGAATTCCGGTTCTATACAGGCACCGGCTATCGGCATATCTGCATATGGCGCCATGGACGGCTCCTGCCCCTGCAGCCACCCCATGACCATGTGGGGCAGAGGATCGGGGATCTGCTCCCAAAGGATGCAGCGCTTTTGCAGCTGATGCGCAGAAGTTACGAGATTTTGGATGGGCATCCGCTGAACCTTCGGCGCGAACTGGAAGGAAAGCCCAGAGCGAACGCCCTTTGGTTCTGGGGCGCAGGCACAAAGCCGCATTTTGAAAGCTTTTATGCAAAGACCGGAAAACACGGCGCCATGGTTTCGGCAGTGGATCTGCTCAAGGGTCTTGGGATCGGCACGGGAATGAAGGTGATCCCGGTTCCCGGTGCGGACGGGACACTGGAAACCAACTATGAGGGCAAGGCACAGGCGGCGGTGGATGCATTGCTGAAGGACGGGATGGATCTTGTGTATGTCCATCTGGAGGCGCCGGATGAAATGAGCCATCAGGGAAAAATGAGGGAGAAGATCCAAGCCATCGAAAATCTGGATCGGCGGATCGTGGCGCCCATCAAGAAGGCGATGGAGGCATCGGCAGAGGCATTTCGGATGCTGATCCTGCCGGATCACCCCAATCCCATCTGCTGCCGCAGGCATACGGCAGATCCGGTTCCCTATATCCTCTATGACTCCACCATGGAAAGAAGAGGGCTTGCCCGCTATTCGGAAAAGGAGGCATCCGAAACCGGCAATTTCGAGCCGGAGGGATATCGGATGATGGCGCGTCTTCTGGAGCGGTAGGGACACCCGAAAAGGAGAAACCCCAGAGTCGGGCTGCTGACGGATCAGCGGCGGACTCTGGGGATTTTTTTGACCGAAACTTATCGGATGTGACCGTTTCCGGTGATGATGTATTTGTAGGCGGTGAGCTCCTTCAGTCCCATGGGCCCTCGCGCGTGGAGCTTTTGGGTAGAGATGCCCATCTCGCAGCCCAGACCGAATTCGCCGCCGTCGGTAAAGCGTGTGGATGCGTTCACATATACGGCAGCGGAGTCCACCTGCGTGGTGAAAATTCGCTTTGCACCTTCGTCGCGTGTGATGATGGCTTCGGAATGTCCCGTGGAGTGGGCGGCAATATGCGCAACAGCCTCGTGCACATCCGAAACGCATTTGACGGCGAGGATATAATCCAGAAATTCTGTATCGAAGTCGGCAGCGTCCGCGGCAGTGCCGGGGATGATGCTGTGAGCCGTTTCGTCAAGCCGCAGCTGCACGGGATTTTCTCTTTTGGCGACCAGACGCTCATAGAGCATCGGGAGAAATTCGGGTGCGATCGCCTTGTCTACCAGCAGCACTTCCTCTGCATTGCAGACACTGGGACGACTGGTTTTGGCATTCTCCACGATGGAAAGTGCCATGGATAGATCCGCGGATCGTTCCACATACACATGGCAGATGCCGGTGCCGGTAGCGATGCAGGGAACGGTTGCGGTCTTGACGCAGGCATTGATGAGTCCGGCGCCGCCTCGGGGGATCAGCAGATCGATATAGCCGTTTGCAGTCATCAGGGCGGTGGCACTTGCCCGAGAGGTATCCTGCACCAGATTGACGGCATGCTCCGTAATGCCCACGGAGGCAAGCCCTTCCCGAAGGGCATCCACGATGGCATTTGCAGAGCGGAAAGCCTCCTTGCCACCGCGCAGAACGCACACATTGCCGCTTTTCAGCGCAAGGGCGGCTGCGTCACTGGTCACATTGGGACGGCTCTCGTAGATGATGGCGATGACACCCATGGGAACGGACACCTTCTGGATCAGAAGTCCGTCTGCACGGGTCACGGTGTCCAGAATATGTCCCACAGGATCTGGCAGGGCTGCCACCTCCCGGATCCCCTGCGCCATGGCACAGATCCGCTGAGCGGTGAGGGCAAGGCGATCCAGCATCACGGGAGAAACGCTGCCTCTGGCATCTTCCAGATCCAGTGCGTTTGCCTGAAGGATGCGGTCTGTCCTGAGCAGCAGGGCATCAGCCATTGCGTGGAGCGCAGCGTTTTTTTGTTCCGAGGTCAAACAGGAAATCTGTGATTTTGCTGCCTTGGCAGCGTTCAGCATATCGAGCATGTAGATCCCTCCTGAAATATGGTTCCCACCTGTTTTCCGTCCAGAATGTCGTAAAGGCACTCGGGGTGGCTGCCGTTGGCGATCACCATGGTGCAGCCGCAGTCCATGCAGATCCGGGCGGCATGGAGCTTTGTAACCATTCCGCCGGTACCCTGCCCGGATTGGCTCACCCCGGCAAGGGCATAGATCTGCTCATTCAGCTGAGAAACATGGTGGATGAGGGTTGCATTCGGATCGTTGTGGGGATCGGCAGAGTAAAGTCCGTCGATATCCGAAAGCAGCACCAAAAGGTCTGCCTGAACGCTCTGGGCGACGATGGCAGCCAGTGTATCGTTATCGCCGATGACGATCTCGTTTGTGGCGACAGTATCGTTTTCATTGAGGATGGGCAGTGCATCCAGTTCCAGCAGTCGGTTCAGGGTGTTGCAGAAGTTTTCGTGACGGGTTTCGTTTTCGATATCATCTCCGGTGATCAGCAGCTGAGCGACGGTGTGATTGTACCGCTCAAACAGCATGTCGTATGTATACATCAGCTCACACTGCCCGACGGCGGCAGCAGCCTGCTTGGAGGGGATATCGGTGGGACGATGATGCAGCCCCAGCTTGCCGACCCCCATACCGATGGCGCCTGAGGACACCACAATGACCTGATTTCCGGCGTTTTTGATGTCGCTGATGATTTTGCACAGCTCCTCTACACGGCGGATATTCAGATGACCGGTGGGATGAGCCAGTGTGCTGGTTCCGATTTTTACTACAATTCGCATTTTTCTCTTCCTTTTCTCAAAACATATCCTCCATTATACCCCATTTTATAGAAAAATGAAAGGGCAAAAGCCGATTATTTACGGCAAATGTCAAAAACGGCTCCGAACCGAAGTCCGGAGCCGAGGGTCATGCATCTATATTCTTGTTGTAGATCAGCATCAGTCCTTTGAGCAGAAGCTCGTCATCCAGGATCAGCTTTGTTTTGCACAGTGGTGCGATCAGCGGAGCAAGACCGCCGGTGGCGACTACGGTGGGAATTTCTCCCATATCCTCCTGAATTCGGGTGACGATCCCATCGATCATGGCAGCATTGCCGTGCATGATACCGCTTTTGATGCAGTCGATGGTATTGGTGCCGATGACGCGCTTTGGCAGGTCAAAGGAGATCCGGGGCAGCTGAGAGGTGCGGCTGATAAGTGCCTCGGTGGAAACGGACATGCCGGTGGTGATCAGTCCACCCAGATAATTGTGATTGCTGTCGATCACGGAGAAGGTGGTGGCGGTTCCCATGTCGATGATGATCAGCGGGCAGGGATATTCGTGGATACCGGCGACTGCATCGACCACAAGATCGCTGCCGAGCTGTGCAGGATTGTCGATCCGGATGCTGAGTCCCGTCTTGATGCCGGGGCCTACCACCAGAGGCTTGACACCGCAGTATTTCTCGATGGCACGCTTGAAGGTATTGGTGACCGTGGGCACAACGGAAGACATGATGGCACCCTCGATATGATCGGGAGTCAGTCCGTTCATATCCAGTGCGGTCTTGATGGTGACGGCATATTCAAGGTCGGTAGCGGTGAGCTGGGTGGATACTCGCTCCCGAAAGAGGATCTTGTTGTTGTCAAAGCAGCCCATGACGATGTTGGTATTGCCGATATCGATTGCAAGGATCATAGAGGTTTCCTCCGTGTATTTTTATTGGAAAATTCTGGTTTTGAACATGGCTGTGGCGACGGCGGACGCAATGATGGCGGCGACGATCGCCTCTAGGGTGCCATTGATGCAGATGACGGACATAATTACACCGAATACGGCCTCGAATGCGATGCTCTTGGCGGCTGCATAGGCCTGACCGAAGAACAGATAGATCATGGTCATCACCAGAAAGGTATTGGTCAGAGAGCCTGCTACGCCGGAGGCGAGCAGAGCATATTTGCGGCTTTTTTCCGGCTGCTTGGCAAGCCGCTGCAGCCCCCGAAACACATAGTGGGGGACAATGCCGCAGGCAATGCGGGGAAGAAAACACACCAGCAGAGCAAGGGGGCTGCCGCCCAAACCGTCACCGATCTGGACAAAGGGGGAAAAGCAGAAACTGGTAAGTCCCGGCTCGGTGGTGTTGTTGATCAGACTGGTCATGCCAAAGACAAATCCCAAAAATCCACCGCATTTCGGCCCCAGCAGAATGGAACCCACGATCACGGGGATGTGGACGGTGGTTGCCTGAATGGCAAGCACGGGGATCTTGATGTAGCCCACATAGGGTACAAAGGCAAGCATGACGATCAGCGCAGTCAGAAGAGCCAACTGCACCATGGTTTTTGTTTTCTTGTGATTCATGTCAGAATCCTCCTAATGTTATTATTCCTCATACGAGGGTACAATACATCCGGCTCACACGACCACCTGTCGGCGCTGTCAGATTTCCGGAAGGGAATACCTGCAGATGCACCCGGCACTTTCGTGCAAACACCGGGGTATTATAGCACAAAGAATGCAAAAATGCTATAGCTTTCAGGGGGTGTGCGTGATATAATATGGAAAAATTGTGAAACGAGGTAAATGTTATGTTAACTGGAAAGACTGTGGTTTTGGCGGTCACCGGGAGCATTGCTGCATACAAGATCCCCAATCTGGCACGGATGCTGAAAAAACTCCACTGCGATGTTCAGGTGCTCATGACCCGGAACGCAACGCAGTTCATCAATCCCATCACCTTTGAGTCCCTCACCGGCAACAAGTGTCTGATCGACACCTTCGATCGGAATTTTCAGTACAGCGTGGAGCATGTGGCTCTGGCAAAACGGGCGGATGTGGTGCTGATCGCTCCGGCCTCCGGCAATGTGATCGGCAAGATCGCAAACGGCATCGCCGACGATATGCTCACCACCACCATCATGGCATGCCCCTGCAAGAAGATCGTTTCTCCTGCCATGAACCACAATATGTTCCACAATCCCATCGTGCAGGACAATCTTCAGAAATTGCAGCGGTTCGGCTATGAGATCGTTGCGCCGGATCGGGGGATGCTTGCAAACGGCGACACCGGTGACGGCAGAATGCCGGAGGAGAAGGTGCTGCTGCAATATATCCTGAAGGAGATCGCCTGCGAAAAGGATCTGGCAGGAAAGAAGGTCTTGGTGACGGCAGGCGCCACCAGAGAGCCCATCGATGCGGTGCGGTTCATCACCAACCATTCCAGCGGCAAAATGGGCTGCGCCATTGCCAAAGCCGCCATGCTCCGCGGGGCAGAGGTGACACTGGTGCACGGGCACATGGATGTGGAGGTGCCGATGTTTGTCAAATCCGTGAGCGTTCAGACGGCACAGCAGATGTTTGAGGCAGTGACCGAGGCAGCACCGGAGCAGGACATCATCGTCAAAGCCGCAGCAGTAGCAGACTATACCCCCAAGACGGTCGCCGACGGAAAAATCAAGAAGTCGGACGCTGATCTGTCGATCCCACTGGCGAGAACCAGAGATATTCTGTCCCATTTGGGAGAGAATAAGCAGCCCGGACAGATCCTGTGCGGCTTTTCCATGGAAACAGACAATGTTCTTGAAAATTCCCGGAAGAAATTGCAGAGCAAGCACTGCGATATGATCTGCGCCAATTCCCTGAGAAGTGCAGGTGCAGGGTTCGGTGTGGACACCAACATCCTGACCCTGATCACCGAAGAGGGCACGCAGGAGCTGGAGCTGATGAGCAAGGAGCAGGCGGCTCACGAGATCCTGACAAAGCTGACACAGCTCCCCAGATGACACAGCTGCCCCCGGCTTTCCATGAAAGTCGGGGGCATTTTCGCTGAAAGCAGGAGGTAATGAGGTGCAAGGCATCAGCGCATACAGAGGGCGTGGGATGCGCATCTGTTTTGCTCAGAGGTGGTCGATATCAGAATAATTATGAAGAGATGGTTAATTCTGAAGGCACGGCGCCGGTTTGGATGGGGATATTCTTGATTTGCAGGCTGTTTGATGGTATGATAACTCCATCATAGACAAGAGGTAAACAGAATGAATATCGCAAAAATCATGATCCCCAAGGTTTGCACGGTAGTGCTCCATGAAAATAATACCATCCGACAGGGACTGGAGGTTCTGTCCCGATGCCGCTATACCGCTCTGCCGGTACTGGATGCGGAGGAACGCTATCTGGGCAGTGTGTCTGAGGGGGACTTCCTCCGGCATATCATGGATGTGAAGACCACGGATTTGAAAGAGCAGGAGCAATATCGCATTACGGATATCCTGAGAAAGGACTTCTGTCCTGCTCTGAATATTCAGGCGGAATTCCGGGTGGTGGTGGATGCTGCCCTGAAGCAGAACTTTGTTCCGGTGGTAGATGACCGGAATACGCTGTGCGGGATCGTGACCCGCCAAAAGCTGATCGCGGAAATGGCACAGGTCTGCGATACGATCTGACCCAACGCAGGCGGTTACATATGGATATATGCAAAGGCGGCACAGAGAAACTCCTCTGTGCCGCCTTTGTTTTGCCAAATGTATAGAGAATGTAAAATTTTTCACAGATAGTTGACAAAGTCAACTAATCGCCGTACAATACCTTTCAAAAGGAGGTGTAGTATGCAGGAACAGTTGCTTTCCCACTATGTCGATAGCCTTCATCGGGATGTTTCGTTCTTCTGCGGAGAACGACTTCGGAAAAAAGGAATATCCGTCGGGCTGATGTATTTCGTCTTATATGTCTACAAACATCCTGGGTGTACCCCTGCACAAATTGCCCGCGATCTTGCGCTGGATCGGGCCTATGTATTGCGCACCATAAACAAATTGGTAAATAAAGGATTCTTTGACCGGGTTTCCCATCCGACAGATGGCCGTGCCACGATGCTTTATACCACGGCCAAAGGGGACGAGATCTTTGAAATGAGCCGTGAGATGCTGCACCAGTGGGACATGTATATGCTGGAAGGGATGAGCGAACCGGAAAAGGAACAGCTATTTACCCTACTGAACAAGATACAGCAGAAAGGAAGATAAAACCATGTCTAAAGAATCTTTGTTGCTTCAGCCCATCAAGGTGGGTGATCTGGTATTGAAAAACCGTGTGATGTTCCCGCCTCTGACCACCAACTATGAAGAGCGTGACGGCTCTATCGGCCCTCAGAGCCTGAATTTCTACCGCCGTCTGGCGAAGGGTGGTGTCGGTTATGTGGTCATCGGCGATGTGGCTCCGGTAAACACTGCTACCCCTACGCCCAAGCTGTGCGATGACCGCCAGATCCCTGCATTCCGCCAGCTGGCGGATGCCCTGCACGAATACGACTGCAAGCTGGCCTTGCAGGTATTCCATCCGGAATATGATGTCCCCGGTGTCAACAGGCTGATCATGGCATCCGTGATGGCAGGCAAAGCGGCAGAAGAGGCAAAGGCTCAGGGTGATATGGATACCTTTGCTGCAAAGATGGAAGAAAGCGGAGCAAAGCGCACCGAGGCATTTGCAAAGCTGCACCACGATATGATGCACTTTGTCAACGAGGCGACTCCTCAGCAGCTCGATGAGATCAAAGCATCCATGGCAGCATGTGCAAAGCGTGCTGTGCTTGCAGGTGTGGATGCCATCGAGGTTCACGGTGACCGTCTGCTGGGCTCACTGTGTTCCTCGCTGCTGAACAAGCGCAGCGACAGTTACGGCGGCTGCTTTGAAAACCGCGTTCGCTATGCACTGGAAGTAGTCGAGGCGCTGAAGGAGGCGGCTCCCCAGCTGATGATCGAATACAAGCTGCCCATCATCACCCGCAATCCCGACGGCAGCCTGCGGGGCAAGGGTGGTCTGATCGAGGAAGAGGGCTTTGTCTTTGCGCAGATGCTGGAGAAGGCCGGTGTGGATATGATCCAGGTGGCTCAGGCAAATCATACCGGAAATATGGGCGATACCATACCTCCCATGGGTACGGTTCCCTACAACTGGACACTGCCGGTGGCAGAGCAGATCAAAAAACTGGTTTCCGTTCCCGTTGCAACCGTGGGCCGTGTTATTACCCCTGAGGACGGCGAGCAGATCCTGCGTGACGGAAAGGCTGATATTGTCGGTTTTGGCCGTGGTTTGCTGTGCGATCCCGATATCGCCAACGAGTTTGCCGAGGACAAGCCCATCCGCGCATGCGTCAACTGCAACAAGGGCTGTGTTGATGCTATCTCTGTGCGCAAGTGGGCATCGTGCATCCTGAATGCCGAGAACGGTCAGGAGGATGTCGTAGCGATCAAGCCCGGTGAAGGTAAAAAGCATGTCGTGATCGTGGGTGCCGGCATTGCCGGTCTGGAGGCTGCCCGTGTGGCAGCGCTGCGCGGCTATTGCGTAACGATC
>JARHYV010000319.1 GCA_029258495.1 Faecousia sp.
GGTCAAATATTATACGGGACTACCGGACACATTTTGACACAGAACCGGATATGGTCTTTTCCTGGGAGGATCCGGAGCCTCAGCGAAAGCCCGCTCCATATCCCCTGCGATCGATCATGGAACAGTACAAGCTGGAGCCTTCGCAGCTTTTGGTGGTTGACGATCTAAAACCGGGATTTGACATGGCAAGAGCCTGCAATGTGCAGGTCGCATACGCAGGATGGGGCAGAAAAAACGTCCCCGAGATCACACAAAAGATGATCCATTGGTGCGATTATGCCTTTGATGCTCCTCACGAGCTGGAACATTTTTTATTTGATGCATAATATGGGGTTTTACCCCCTTGACAGTTGTGTTATAATACGATAAGAACATCGATATGGAGGTGAGCCGTCCCGTGGAAAAGGCTGGTATCAAAGTGGTCGCCCGTAATCGGGAGGCTTACCACGAATACTTTGTGGAAGAAGAATTTGAGGCAGGGATCGAGCTGTTCGGTACAGAGGTCAAATCCATCCGTCAGGGTACACTGAGTCTGAAGGACGCATGGTGCGGGATCAAGGATGGCGAACTTCTTGTAAATCAGATGCACATCTCTCCCTATGAAAAAGGCAATATCTTCAACAAAGACCCTCGCAGACCCCGCAGATTGCTGATGCACAAGCGTGAGATCATGCGCCTGTACGGCAAGGTAAAGCAGGATGGCTATTCCATCATTCCCCTGTCTGTTTATTTCAAGGGCAGCCGGGTAAAGCTGAACATCGGTCTGTGTAAGGGTAAAAAATTATACGACAAAAGACAATCTGCGGCCGAGCGCGACGCAAAGCGCCAGATCGACCGCGCAATGAAGGAGCGTTACTAACTATGAATCCTACTTTTAAGATCACCATGGAAAATGGCGGCGTGATCTCCGGCGAACTGTACCCCGAGATTGCACCTCAGAGCGTATACAACTTCATCGACCTTGCAAATCACGGCTACTACAACGGTCTGATCTTCCACCGTGTCATCCCCGGATTTATGATCCAGGGCGGCTGCCCCGACGGCACCGGCATGGGCGGGCCCGGCTACTGCATCAAGGGCGAATTTTTCTTCAACGGCATCAAGAACGATCTGCGCCACAAAAGGGGCGTGCTTTCCATGGCTCGCAGCCAGTCCCCCAACTCTGCCGGCTCTCAGTTCTTCATCATGCATCAGGATGCCAAGCATCTGGACGGTCAGTATGCTGCATTCGGCAAGGTTACGGAGGGCATGGAGGTCGTTGACGCCATCGCTGCAACCAAAACCGCAGCAGGCGATCGTCCCGTAGCAGAGCAGAAGATCGCATCCATCGAGGTAGACACCCACGGTGAAACCTACCCCGAGCCCACCAAGCTGCCGGATCCTTACGGCCGTTTCTGATCAAACACACTCCTGGGGCATTCTTTGCCCCAGGACTCCACCTTCTTCCCTTTCCCAATGATTGATATGGGGGCGTACTGGTTTCGACGGGGGTAGTGAGGCTGGAATAGCGGGCCGTGGCGCCTGACCACGATAAAACGGGCAATTCTTAAATTTAACTGACAACTCTAAAGTTGCACTGGCTGCCTAATTAGGCGCCCATCCACCCCGGAAGTTCCACGAGCCGGGCTTGGGTGTGATCTGAGTGGAGACCGTGCGTACGCAAAGCTTTGCGCGTACCATGCATTATGAAGCTACTGATGCCGGTAGGGTGTTTGTTCCCGCCCGGTTGAGGGAATGTAAATAACAAACTGCGCCCGGAGAAGTTCTTTCCAAGTTGCTTTCGGACAGGGGTTCGATTCCCCTCGCCTCCACCATCAAAATCCCAGTCAGATGTTTTGTCCGGCTGGGATTTTTACTATTTTCACAATTTCTCACACATATCGCTCCACTTTTATCTCTTTATTTGTATATTTTTTCTCTGTGCTGAGAATGGATTTTGCGATGTGGAACAAATTTGGTAATGAAATTGGTAATGAATTTTATGCTCAAAAAGCAAAAGATCCCCTCTCCGGAGTTACATCCAGAGAGGGGAAATTTTTTAAGCCCGGTACAGGAATGTCACCAATTCGCCACGGATGCAGGCATCCTCCGGCGCAAAGCAGTTATCGCCGACACCTGCCGTGATGCCCTTCGCCTTTGCCCATGCCACTGCCTTTGCGCAATAGCTGTCCTCCGGCACATCCGCAAAGCCCTGTTCCTCCGTGACCGCAGGAGATCCGGCCGCACGGTAGAGCATCGTCACCACCTGAGCACGGGTGCAGGCATCCTCGGGGCTGAAACACCCATCTCCGGTGCCCACGGTAATCCCCTCAGCATAGGCCCACCGGGCAGCCTCCTCATAGAAACTGCCTGCCTCCACATCCACAAACGGATGCTCCGCCTGCACCTTGGGTCTGCCCCAGTGCCGCCACAGCATCGTCACCGCCTGAGCACGGGTGCAGGGGTCTTCGGGACTGAACCGGTCATCCCCGGTGCCCACCGTGATGCCCTCCTTTACGGCCCACTCCACCGCCTGATAGCAGTATGTATCCGGCAGCACATCCACAAAGCTGCCGATCCGTTTCAGCCCCTTCATTTCTGCCAGACAGTCCGCCACGGCATGTCCCACTGCCGTGGTGTAGCGTTCCTGCAGGATCACCGGCACATCACTGGGGCTGTCCATGAAACCGAACTCCATCAGCACCGCCGGTGCATCCGTGTTGCGCAGCACATAGAAGTTTGCCGTCTGCAAAGGGTTCGCCCGATTGCCCTGCAAGCCGCCTGCCGCCGTCACTGCGCTGTACAGCTCATCCCGATACCGTTCGGCCTCACCGCCCAGAGCCACGCAGAATGCCGTCACACCGCCGCCATAGCCGCCGCAGATGCCTGCATCAAAGTGACAGCTGAGATAGAAGTCCACCCCTGCCTCGTTGGCTCGGTCGCACCGGACACCCAGACGCACATCCTCCTCGCCGGAGGCATCATCCACACGGATGGTGCGGAACCCCTCATACAGCCTTGCACGCTCTGCAATGGCTCTTGCCACACGATCCCCCAGTACCCATTCCGCCGTCTGGTTCGGGTCAAGGGCTGCCATGCAGCGGTTGCCGCCGGAATATCTGCCGTGTCCGGCATCGATGGCCATAAAGAATTTCTCAGACATTGCTCGTTTCCTCCTTGTTCTCTTTTGATTTCAGCAGCTCGATGGCCTCCTTCAGCACCTTAGGCAGCGGCAGTCCCATCAGACCGGCATTTTCAAAAATACTGATGCATTCATTTGCGCAGAACCCGATGATGACAGCATCCCGAATATAGTGGACTCCCAAAATCAGATCCAGCTGATTGGCAACCAGTACTACCAGCAGCGTGACAAATTTCCGGCACAGCCCGATCCATCCGGCTCGGGACTCAAGACCGCCGCCGCTTGTCTTGGGGCTTGCGTGGAAGATCCCTGCCACCATCAGCCCCGTGGCATAGTCGATGACCATGCAGATCACCAGTGCCTGCAGTGCCGCCGTCCAGCCGCCGAAGATCGCCGACAGACCGCCGCCTACCGCACCGATCACGATACAGAATTTCTCTTTCATCTTTTGTTTTCCTCCTTTGTTTTCCCTGAAATGATTTCCTCATATTCCGTCTGGGTGAGCACACCCTTGAGCACAGCATTGTGGACCATATGCTCAGACCACAGCCCCTGCCCATACCATTTTGCGATCATGTCTTTCACAGCTGCATCCCCTCCATATTTCCGGTCATCATGGCAAGATAGGCGATATTCGCCCGGATGCTGTCCAGTTCACTGGGCTTGTTCTGCTGTTCCAGTTCTTCCTGGGTGAACGGCACATAGCGCATGACTTCCTCATATTCGTCCCATGCATCGATTGCATCCTGAGCCGGCACATCGATAACCTTCCGGATGTCCCTGCCGCCGTTGGGATACTCCGCAACGGTTTCATAGTGGGACTGCTCCGCTGCCGCCGGAACCGCCTCATGGTGCTTTACGAAAAGCTTGTCCGGCACGAGCTTTCCCTTGGTCAGGTCGGGAGCCGTGATCTCAAGATTGTTCTGATCTACGATTTTCATATTTTACTTACCCCCTTTACGCAAGTCGTACCCACATGTAGCAGCCGTAGTATGGCATCATGTTGTTGTGAGGCTTTCCGCCTCCTGTGGGTCTGACAAGATCCTGCCCCGAATACACTCTGGCATTCGCATTAAAAGTCCAATCAAGATGCGACTGAGAGTTCAGTTCATCACCACTTAGCTGGATCGGGTGGCTATGCGGCGGAATGGTTTCAACCGTTAGGGTGTTGTAGTCCTGGCCACCCTTTTCTTTTGCGGCGATCCTCCAGCTTTGACCGGACAATGCACCGAAAGTGTTCGATGTGTTCGGTTCGGGACTTCCTGCACCGACCAGAACACGGCCCTCGATCTTCTCCCATGTTCCGCCC
>JARHYV010000286.1 GCA_029258495.1 Faecousia sp.
GGATCAGATTGGGGTAGATGCTGTTGTATGCCAGGGAGTCAAAGCTGCCCATGCAGGAAAGCAGCAGTGAAAAACCCATGTAACCGAAGAAGGTAAAGGGCTTGCACAGCAGATAAATGCCTGCACCGGCATAGAGTATTCCGTTGATCAGATCCCCTGCCACCAGAAATGGTTTTCGGGGGTAGCGATCCATCCACGGGGCAAGAAATGTTGGGATCAGGAATCCGGGGATCATCTGGATCGCAAGGATCAGCGATGCCGCAAGGGTGCTCCCTGTTTCGTCAAAAACGAGAAAGGATAGCGCAAAGCCTCCTGCAATGGCGCCGATGGCCCCCATTGTGGTTGCAGATATCAATAAGGTGAAATTTTTCGTCCAAAGTTTTCTGTTCATGATCACACCCTCCTGCTGATATTGTAGCATTATGCTTAAATAGCAGCAAGAGGGTATATTTGGGACATTTTGTGCTGATTTAGCTGGATAAATATGGCTTAATGTGAAAAATCAGGAAACTCAGAAAGTAAGCGCACAATCTGCTTGTACTGGCGGTGATGTTCATACCATTCGACCATCCAAGGCTTGTGGAATAGACAGAACCCCACAGGGCGATACTTCCGGCACAGGTCAAATGTCCGCATCAGTGATGCGCCATAGTCTTGCGAAGCGAGATAGTTGGGATCTGTAAGGCGGATTTGGACAGTCCGGCACATCTCGCGTTCTACTTGTTCCGGCGAATCGTCCGGAAGTGTTTCAGCGCGGCAGAGCGCCTCCAAGGCATCCTGTCTGCGGTTCAGTTTTTCGCAGCATACTGCAAACTTGTGAAGGTCATTTCGGGAACGGGAATCCCTCTTGGTTTCGAAATATTCCATAGCCTTTTCATATTGACCGGTTTCGAATTGCGTTGCGGCAATATTATAGTCGATGCCATCCAAATAGTCTGTTTCGCCCAGTGCCCGAGCCAGTCGCCGGGCAACCGTATAGTGGCGTTCGGTGGCCTCCAAGTCAAGAAGATTGGCATAGCAGGATCCGATGATAAAGCGTGATTGCATCTGGATATGCACACTGCCATCCTCTGCTGCCAAGGTACTGGATCTGTGCAGATATTCGATGGCTTGCGCAAATGCACCGCCGATATAGAACGCTTCGCCGGCGGCGAGATAGGTGTATCCGCAGGGCCAGAGTCGGACAGCTTCTTCCCACTGCGCTTGAAGGAGCCGCTGCAGCGCAAGCTGCCTACGGGTCATCAATGGCTCCAGTTCCTCTTCCGCAGGTGATCCCTTGGCTTGGATCTTGGAAATCAGCAGCCAGTCGATCCCACATGGACTGTATTCCAGTTGAGCCCAGTCGTTTGTCTGGACGAGCTGAGAAAGTCGGGAATCCTCTCCGGAAAAAAGAAACTCATAGGCACATTCCATGGTCTTTTCAGCCGCTGTGTGGCAGAGGCTGATGCCCAGGCGGTTCAGCAGGAGGGTGATGATCTCATCAGAAGGGGATGCTTTTCCCTGCTCGATTTTGGACAGATAGGAGGTTGTGCAGATATCCTTGCACAGCCCTTCCTGACTCCAGTCCTTTTCCAGTCTGGTTTTGCGGATCAGATAAGAGATATAGTTCATTACGGTGTTCTCCGAATTTCCAAATCCAGATATTTCAGAAGATCATGCCTGCTGGTCTATCAGATCAAATGCAACGCTTGCGTGATCAACATTGGCAGGCATTGTGACAGCCAGACCCACATGCATCAGGGTTGCGCCGCTGCGGGCGATGCCCAACTGCGGAATGTGGTACTGCTTGGTGGGGTCAAGTCCGTGCAGTTTCAGATAAAGAGGCTTTGGCTGTGGAGCACCGGTCTGCCATGCGACCATCACAAAGGCTTGGTTCTGATGTTTAGAAACCATCTGCCATGCGCATAGAGCTGTTTCGAAGGGGCTTACGAGCCGGTAAAATGTACCGTGATTGATCATATCTTCCATCTGGCGGTGCTTGATGATCTGGCTGCGGATGGCAGCCTTGTCTTCTTCGCTTAGCCGACCCACATCGAATTCGTAGCCAAAGCTGCAGATCTGAGCCACATTTCCACGGGTTTCCATAGGAGTGGTTCGTCCGGTCTGGTGATTTGGGCAGGCTGATACATGGGCGACCATTGTACAGGGCGGATAGGCAAAGCTTGTGCCGTATTGGATCTTCAGCCGTTCCACAGCGTCGGAATCGTCGCTTGTCCAGATTTGGGGCATATAGTACAGCATTCCAAAATCGAACCTGCCACCGCCGCCGGAGCAGCCCTCAAAGAACACATGGGGGAATTGTGCCTCCAGTCGCGCGATCAGATGATATACGCCGAGCATATAGCGATGCGCCAATTCGTTCTGGCAGCCTTGCGGCAGCAAAGCAGAGCCATTGTCGGTCATATGGCGGTTCATATCCCATTTTACATAGGAAATGTCGTAATTTCTTAAGATTTTGGACATTTGCTCGAAGATACAGTCAACGACTTCGGGACGGCTCATGTCCAGAATGAGCTGATGCCGGGATTCGATTGGCTCACGATGGGGGAGATGGATGCACCAATCCGGATGCGCCTTGAAAAGCTCGCTGTCCCGGGAAATCATCTCCGGCTCAAACCAGATGCCGAAATTCATCCCGTTCTGGCGGCAGGTTTCGATTATGTGGGTCAATCCGTTGGGGAGTTTCCTGTCGTAGATGAACCAGTCGCCCAGAGAGGTGAAATCATCATCCCGATGTCCAAACCATCCATCGTCCATGACCACGGTATCAATACCCAATCCGGCACAGTCCTTGATGAACTGTATCATTTTAGCCTCGTTAAAGTCAAAATACATGGCTTCCCAGCTGTTGATGATGATGGGATGTTTCAGATTTGGGTCAGCGCATTTTCCAAGATGCTGCCGGCAGACATTGTGCAGGTTCTGGGACATGCCGTTCAGACCGGTCTGGCTGTATGTCAGTATGGCTTCCGGGGTATGGAAGACTGCTCCGGGATTCAGTGTCCAGGAAAAGGTTTCCGGATTCAGACCGATCTGGATCCGGGCAGTATCAAAATGATCTACCTCCGCAGCAAGTCTGAAATCGCCGCTGTAAATCAGGCTAATACCGTAAACAGCCCCGGAATGCTCGGTGGCACTTCTCTCGGCGATGGCGGCAAACGGGTTCAGCTGATGACTGGAGGCGCCGCGTCGGCTGCTGATGGCGCTGACCCCGTGATGCAGGGGATAGCGTTCCACATGCCGTTCCCGAGCCCATGAGCCCTGCAATGTGATCATATCGAAATCAGAAGATTCGATATCGAAGGATGCACTGCACAGGGCTTTGATTTGAATGGGGCTGTCGGTGATATTCCGGATAACCGCATGCCGGGAAATCACATCGCATGCATCGAAGGTGGTGTAATAAAGACAAACCTCATATCCGGAAACAGGATCCTCAAGGACAAGTTCCAGTGTTTGCAGCGGATCTGTATTGGTATCCAGATGGGGAAGATCTGCCACCTTGGGAGTGCCGGACAGGATCCTGTGGGAAAGATACCGCAGCTCATTCACATCAGAGCCGTCACACCCTTGGACGATGACGGCAGGGCTGCGGTAGTCGCCGCGTCCAAAAGTGGGATACTCATACCGCAGCGCCTCGGGAGAGTTGCAGCCGGAGCCTGTCTGGATGCTTGCGCTGAAGTTGATTGCCGCAGGGACATTATAGTAGGCGAGATCTTCTCGGGGAATTTTAGCACCATAGTAGCTGTGCGTTACGATGGAATCATTCAAAATGCGGATCACATAACTGGTATTGTCGGTTTCCAAATAAAAAGCTCTGGAATCATGCTCATATGTAATCATGTGAAAACTCCTTTATCGATATTTTCTCATAAGGCAGTATGATTTTATCATATGCGGCGAAGGAATACCATAGGAAGATGTCATTTTGCTAGCGGGTGTCACTTGTGATTTTACACGAATTCCTGCATAAAAATTCTATACAATGAAATAACAATTCCATGTCAAAAGGAAACGATTGTCTGAAATCGTCCTGTATGATAGGGTATTGTTGGTAAAGAGGCTGTTTCGACAGGCATTGGATATCATTCTAATTCCAATCATAACAGCTGTTTGAATGTTTGCGTAACATGGATAGAAAGCGAGGATGGATCATGGTAGGAATGTTTGAATTGGAGAGAATGGAGCGGTTAGTTCAGGATATCGACAAGCTGAGATATCCCCAGTCCGTTCCTGTGAGCAATTATAAAATGGCAGAGGGAAAGGTGGATCACGGTGAAAGCTGCGATACCTCCGATTGGCAGGATTATCTGATCGAAACTCCTTGGTCAGATCTTAAGTCCCATCGCTGGCTCAGAACGGAAGTTGTGATCCCACGGGAAATGGATGGGAAACATGTGGAATTCCAGTTGATTTCCGGCAGAGAAGGGCAGTGGGATGCGACGAACCCCCAGATGCTGTTTTATCTGAACAAAGAGCTGATCCAAGGTGTGGATGTCAACCATAGGGAGATCACCATTTCCAAATGTGCCAGAGCCGGTGATACATACCAGATCGCAATGCTGATATACAGCGGCTCCGTTCCCGGGGATTTGATTTTCAGGAGCAATCTGATCGTGATCGATGATCAGGTGCAAAAATTCTATTATGATTTCGCGATTCCTGTTCAAAGTGCCAGACTGCTGAAAAACAGCGATCCGGAGAACTACCGAAGAATTCTTCAGAAACTGGATGCCCCAGCCAATGCAATCGATCTGAGAAAGCCTTACAGCAAGACATTTTACGAGTCTCTTGAAAAAGCGGGTGGACTGCTGATTGAAGAATTCTATACAAAAGTCAATGAGGATGCTCCCGTGGTCAGTGCCATTGGTCATACCCACATTGACATTGCATGGCTGTGGACGGTTTCTCAAACCAGAGAGAAGGTGCTGAGAAGTTTTTCAACAGTACTCAGATTGATGGAGCAGTACCCGGACTACAAGTTTATGTCCAGTCAGCCCATTCTGTACCAGTTTGTGAAAGAACAAGAGCCTGAGATGTACGAGAAGATCAAGCAGAGGGTACGGGAAGGGCGATGGGAAGTGGACGGCGCCATGTGGTTGGAGGCGGACTGCAACCTGACCGGCGGTGAATCACTGGTTCGGCAGATCTTGAAGGGTGAAAAATTCTTCATGGAGGAGTTTGGCGTGCCCAGTAAAACGCTGTGGCTGCCGGATGTGTTCGGTTACTCTGCTGCACTGCCTCAGATATTGAAAAAAACAGGTATTCCATACTTTATGACTACCAAAATTGCGTGGAATCAGTATAATCAGCTGCCCAATGATACCTTCATGTGGAAGGGGATGGATGGTTC
>JARHYV010000284.1 GCA_029258495.1 Faecousia sp.
TTGAAAACGATGTCTTCATGACCACCGTAACCGAACCGGAGCACAGCCTTTCCGGGCGCATCTGTTACAGAAAAAGAACACAGGGTCAGGTAAAGCTGACCATTTTCCTGCCCCAGTGTGTACATATCGGCATCGGTGATATTTCCATGGGACAGTGGCAGCCCACAGCTGCCCCCGATGAGCGGCTGCTGTTTTTGGGGGACTCCATCACGCAGGGGATGACCGTTTCCAGTCCATCGCAGGCATTCCCCGTGCTGATCTCCAGATTTTTGGGCTGTGACTATCTCAATCAGGGCGTTGGCGGCTATGTGTTTGACCATAAATCCCTGAAAGAAACCCACAGCATCCCTGCCGCAGGCATTATGGTCGCCTACGGCACAAATGATTATCACATGGTCAATATCGGGAAACTGACTCTGGAGGATTTCCGGAAAAATGTGGAAGTATATCTGGACGAGCTGCGGCGCATATATCCCTGCGCGCCTATCTATGTGATAAGCCCCATCTGGCGCGCCGACTGTACGCAGGACAGCTGGGAGACCTTTCTGAAGGTCTGTGATATCGTCAAGGACTGCGCCGTTTCCAGAGCGCTTTGCGTGATCGACGGACTGACCATCATCGGACACGACGAAAGGCTCTATGTAGACGGCATCCACCCCAACAACTGGGGTGCCAACATGCTGGCGATCAATACGCTGCCTGTACTGGCGCATCCAAAGGGGGCATGTGACCCAACATGAAGAAAAAGCTGACTCTGAAAACATGGCTCAAGCAGAACTCCGTTCTGAAAAAAATGATCATCAGTTATGTGATCTTATTCGTTTTGCTGATCACCAGCAATCTGTTTATCTATGTCCGGACGGAAAATCTGCTGATGTCCAAGGAGATCACATATAACCGGATGGCTCTGGAATATACCCGGGATATCATGGATCAGAATCTTGAGAGCATTTACAATTTCTGTACGGATCTGATGATCAATCAGGATATGCAGAATCGGCTCCGGAATCTGGAATCCATGTCCAACAAGGTCTATCTGATCGACAGACTGATGAACTTTACCCAGAAAAACGAATTTGTGGAGCATGCCATCATATGGACGCCCTCTTCCAATTCCATGCTGTGCGAATCGGGCAGCCTATCTCCGTCAGATACCTTTTCATCCTATCTGCAAAAGGGAAACCTTCGGGAGGATATCATTCTGGATCGGTACAAGCAGGCTGATATCGGCTGCATCCCCAAAAAGGATATCCGGCTCGACCCCACTCTGCCGGATGAAGAAGGCAGCTACATCGTGCTGTGCTATTCCTCTGCATATGTGGTAAAGGACACAAGACTGCTGCTCCTGATCCCCGAGGAGCGCATCCGGGAGCTGTTCAAGGATGTATACGGCGGCAGCCAGTTTATGATGTTCACCGAGGACGGAAGATATATCGTCAAGCCGGAAAAGGACACAGAAACCGCAGACCTGATGGAGCAGCTGCTTGCATCCTCTGCACAGCACAATGACGGACACTTCCTGTACGACGGCAATCTGGTGATCCACTGCAATTCCGGGCTCTTCCACTGGGAGTATACCGCCATCATCGATTGCGCCGACATCTTTCAGGAGGTCACGCTCCTGCGCACCGTTAC
>JARHYV010000302.1 GCA_029258495.1 Faecousia sp.
TTTGGCGGCCCCCATATTCTGACACTGATCGACACCCCAAAAAGCTGCCTGAAGGATGCTCTGGTATATACCCAGATCTACTACACCGGCGCCATTGCCTCCATGGTCTATAACATGGGCGCAAGCATTCTGCGTGCCATGGGCGACTCCAAGCGTCCCATGATCTTTTTGATCATCACATGTCTGATCAATATCGTGATGGACTTTATTTTCGTTGTAGAACTGCGTATGGGTGTTGCCGGTGCAGCCATCGCCACAGTCATTTCCCAGCTTGCAAGTGCGGTAATGGTGGTGTGGGTCATGTGCAGGCTCACAGACGAAAGCAAACTCCATTTCAGCAGACTGAAGATCTGTCCCAACCTGCTGCGGAATATTCTGCAAATCGGCATCCCTGCCGGTCTGCAGTTCATTACCTTTGACCTTTCCAATGTCCTTGTTCAGTTCGGGATCAACTCCTTCGGCGATGTTGCCGTCGCTGCGTGGACAGCCGCCAACAAGGCAGAGGCCATCGTCTGGATGGTTCTGGGCGCGCTGGGTGTTGCCATTACCACCTTTGTGGGGCAGAACTTTGGTGCTGAAAAATACAAACGGGTACGGCGCAGCATTTGGATCTGCATGGGCATGGGCGTTGTACTGATCGGCGGGATATGCGCCCTGCTCTTGATTTACCGCGGTTTGATCCTAGAGATCTTCACTCCGGATCTGGAGGTCATCCGGTTGGGTGGATATATTATGATCTACACCATCCCATTTATCTTTATCTATACCCCTGTGGAGGTGTTTGCCGGTGCGATGCGCGGCACGGGCTACTCTGTTGTCCCGACTGCCATCACCTTCTTCTTTGTGTGTCTGTTTCGTGTTTTCTGGGTGGTCGCCATCGTCAGCCGCTGGCATACCATTTTCATGCTTGCAATCGTCTATCCCATCAGCTGGCTGATGGCTGCCATTGCCTTTTTCGTCACATATTTTCGAGGAACATGGCTCCGCAAACCCATCACCGATCTGGGCCTGACTCCCGAAACCTAAAAAATCCCCGGCAATCCGTTTCTGATTGCCGGGGATTTTTTCAGTTGCTTTACAGATTGCTGACCTTGCGGCTGCCTCTTTTTCTCAGATAATTTCCGATATTGGTGACGCACAGCAATGTGACCACAAGGAATATGCCCGGGATCAGAATGATCCACCAAGAGCCGGACAGCAGTGCCTTCTCCGAAAGACTCAGCATGCTGCCCCAGCTGACCACCTCCAGAGGAAGACCGATCCCCATAAAGCTCAGTGTCGATTCCGCTCCGATGGCTCCGCGGATGTTCATGACGACCATAAACATGATGGAAGACATAAAATTGGGGGTGAGATGCTTGCGCAGGATCCGAAAAAATCCTGCTCCCATGCATCTTGCCGCTACCACATACTCTGAATTTCGGATCTGCCGAACCTCTGTGCGCACCACCTTGGCAATGGAAGTCCAACCCGTGATGCCGATCACCAGAGAGATGCTCAGGATATTGGCTTTTCCCAGAATTGCCTGAATGAAGATGATCAGCAGAAGATTCGGGATGCTGAGTATGATCTCCGTGAGGCGCATGAGCAATTCATCCAGCCACTTGGGCACCAGTCCGCTGATCGCACCGAACACAATGGCGATGCAGGTGGAGATTGCTGTTGCAGCAAATCCAATAAACAGGGAGATTCGTCCGCCGTAGAAGATCATGGAGAAGATATCCCGCCCCATGGTATCCGTTCCGAACCAGAATTCCCCATTTGGGGCGACATTTGCGTGGTACAGATCCATATATGTGGGATCCTTCGGGATAAACAGCTCACAAAACAGGCAGCCCAGAATAATAAGCCCCAAGATGCTCATGGAGATCAGTGGTTTTCCCTTATACCATTTTTCTTTCTGAAGAACCAGTGACGGCTGCGGCCTGATCCCCACCTGTACAAATTGATTATCCAAGCTCCGTCACCTCCGTTGTTTCTATGATCTCCTGCTCACGGATCCGGGGGTCGATCCGTTCATTGATGATCTGGGCGATCATGTTGAACAGGATCACCACAATACCGGTCAGCAGGCACAGCACCATCATCAGGTTGTAATCCTGATACCGGGCACTCTCATACGACAGCGTACCGATCCCCGGATAGGAAAACACCGTTTCAATGATATAGGTTCCACCCAGAATATGGGGGACGGAAATCGCCATCAGGCTCAGATAAGACGGCATAATGTTGCGAAGGCAGTGACGATGCATGATTTTTTTCCGACTCAGCCCCTTTGATTTTGCAAGCAGCACATAATCTGCCCGAACCTCCTCCAGGAGCTTGTTGCGGATCATAAACGCGTAGTACCACAGGTGGTCGATCACCGCTACGATCAGCGGCAGCACCAGATGGACAGCCCGATCTGCTATGTCATTTTTATGCCCCACAGAATATGCGCCGCTGCTGGGCAAAAGCCCCAGATTGATGGCAAAAACCAAT
>JARHYV010000044.1 GCA_029258495.1 Faecousia sp.
CCGACTGCGGTGCGCATACCGTTTACTCTGAGTATTCCAATGAAACCGAGAAGGAAGAGGCAACCCGTTCCGTTGCATATCTTTGGAATATGGGTAAGGTGATCCGTCAGGAACGTGGCGAATAAAAAAGGGAGGAACGATTATGAAAGCAGAAAGACTGGCAGGTTTGGAGCCTGCCGCCGTATTTGGTTATTTTGAGAAACTCTGCTCCATTCCTCATGGTTCCGGCAATACCAAGATGATCAGCGATTATCTGGTGTCCTTTGCAAAGGAACATGATCTGAAATACATTCAGGATGATCTGAATAATGTGTTGATTTTTCAGGATGGTACAGCAGGGTATGAGGATCATGAGCCTGTGATCCTTCAGGGCCATATGGATATGGTCTGCGACAAAGATGCAGACTCGCCCATCGATTTTGCGGTGGACGGTCTGGATGTGACCCACGATGACACCTATGTATTTGCAAACGGCACCACCCTTGGCGGAGATGACGGCATTGCAGTAGCCTATTGTCTGGCACTTCTGGCAGATAGGAGCATCCCGCATCCGCCTCTGGAGATCGTCATTACCGTTGATGAAGAAACCGGCATGTATGGCGCAAATGGTGTGGATCTGTCTTCGTTCAGAGGGAAGAGGATGATCAATATTGACTCTGAGGATGAAGGGGTCTTTACGGTTTCCTGCGCCGGCGGTGCTCGGGCAAGCATCACACTGCCTGTTTCCCGTCATGCCGTCTATGGCCCCTGCATCAAGCTTACTGTGGATGGTCTGGTGGGCGGTCACTCCGGAGTGGAGATCGACAAGAACCGTGCCAATGCCAACAAGGTCATGGGCATGTTTTTGGATGAGATCAAAAAGCGCATGCCTTTGTGCCTGACGGCGATCGCCGGCGGCTCTAAGGACAATGCGATCACACGCTCCTGCACCGCAAGCGTTGTGGCAATGGGCATGGAGCTGGAGCAGATCAACGATATCGCCGCAGAGCTGCAGGCAAAGATCCGCTCGGAATATGCAGAACCTGATGCCATCGTAACAGCGGACAATATCGACGCTCTGGGTGGCAATGCCCTATCTACACAGGATACAGATAAGATCATCGGCTTGCTGTGCGCTGCACCGAATGCAATTCAGGCTATGTGCGCAGATATGCCGGAGCTTGTGCAGACAAGCTTGAACATGGGTATCGTAAAAATGGATGGCGATCGGTTCAAGATGACTTTCTCCGTTCGTTCCAGTGTCAATCAGGAGAAAGTGGATCTGCTGAAAAAACTGGAGGACCTGGCGGCTCTGTATGGTGCAGAGTTCTCCAGCACCGGCGATTACCCTGCGTGGGAGTACAAGGCAGACTCTGATCTTCGTGATACGATGGTTGCGGAATACGAGAAAATGTTCGGAACAAAGCCTCAGGTCGTCAGCATCCATGCCGGACTGGAGTGCGGCTTGATCGGAGAGAAGATCGAGGGTCTGGACGCGGTGTCCATGGGCCCGCAGATGCATGATATCCATACCAGCCGTGAGCGACTTGAGATTGAATCCACAAGAAGAATGTGGGAGTTCCTTCTTGCGACCCTGAAAGCGCTGTAATGGATCGGCTGCTGTAAATTGAATAGACACCTCCATCAGTTGGGCAGTAAGAATACGTGCCGTCTGGTGGAGGTGATTTTACAACCGCAGAATTGACGGTATCATAGATCACCAATTCACAGGTTGTAAAATAACAGACAATCTGTTATAGTTAAATAAATCATTATAAATAAAGTTGGCAGAGCTTTGGGTCGACCTAAAGATTGTGATGCATATTTCGGTATTATGTAGTCGGGCATCGCCAATGGTTGCATAGAAAAGTACTTTATGATAAAATAATGGAACAAGAAAGGGGGAAAGCATATGGTTATTCAGGAATCAGCAGAGAATTATCTTGAAACAATCCTGGTTTTGCAAAAGAGGAACGGCACTGTACGCTCCATCGATATAGCAAACGAGTTGGACTTCTCGAAACCCAGTGTCAGTGTCGCGATGAAGAATCTCCGTAATAACGGATATATTGAGATGGAAAAAACCGGTGAAATCAAGCTTCTTCCGGCAGGCAGGGAGATCGCACAGAGCATCTATGAAAAGCATACGGTGCTCAAAGGATTTTTGGTTGCATTGGGTGTGCAGGAGCAGACGGCGGCAGAAGATGCGTGCCGAATTGAGCATGTGATCAGCACAGAAAGCTTTGAGGCAATCAAGCGGCATGTTTATGAAAAAAGAGGCAGATAATCTGGCGATTGCCTGAAAAGGCGATGCGTTTTGTAATGTATAAGGAAACGAGCATCCTGCTGAAAACAGGATGCTCGTTTTGTCTGTTGTGAAAGGGGATTTATTCCATGTTCAGATCGGCGGCATGAGGATTTTCACCCAAACGGAAGACGACGCCCTCGTTTGCCTGATTTTTGATGGTGCTGCTGATCGTGGGGATCGCACCGCCTACCACAAAGAGGAACTGCAGGATCAAATTCATGATATAACCGCCCATATCGATCGCTCCCTCACGAAGTACTTCGGGGAAGATCTGAAATGAAGTAAAGAGATCAATTCCAATATCCCGTGAGATAATGATCGCCCAGTCCAGACGGTCGCCAAAGTAGGTCATGACGACCATCAGAATGCAGCTGATGATAATGCCCCGTTTGGACAGCTTTCCGCCTAACATCTCATATCCCTTGAGAGTACAGATCGCCATGATGATGCCTGAGATGACAGCGACATAGCCCATCTGACTGAGAATGATGATGGACAGAACACCCAGCAGAGAACCCAGGAGTGCGCCAACGATACCGCCGATCACATTTTCGTGCTTGCTCTGCTTTGTGGAAAGGTTCAAAGAGGTTTCTCGGCGCACTCGGTTATAACATTCGCTGCACAGGGACATGAAACTGCCCGAAACCATACAGGTGGAAGGGTTATCAAGGGCACACAGCTGACAGCAGCTCTGGAAACCCTGAGCATTCAGCAGTGCTATGAACGCATTCAATGCTTGACCAAGGCGCTCCTGCAGCTGAATTTGGTTCGGGATGTTCTTTAGGTGCATGGAGATCAGATTTCCCTTGTGTTCAAGCTTTGAAACGATTTTATTGCTGCGTTTGAATTCCTTGCACACATCATTGGACAGTACACCGGATGACCGCTTTGCGGAAATAACAGCGGTAAGGATATAGGGATAGTTGCTGTTTGGTGCGTAGATCGTGACTTCGTATGTGCCGCGCTTTCCGTGGATGGCAGCAGCGTTCTCGTCAAAATGCAGGCCCAAAGATTGCGCAAGCTGGGTGTAGTTCTCTTTGATCTTGTTGTTCATGTGGACTCCTCCGACTACCTTTCAAAATGTACAGGTCAAGTTTAACATATGAGAAAAACACAGGCAATCCCTATGTATAGCAATGACATCTTTTTGGGATATCAGACAAAATATGCGAGGAGCTATCGTGCATAATATCTATATATTTTGACGAGTTTTCAGAATCTGTTGTTTCTGAGGAACCGGAGAAGGAAATGAGAATGTGGGGGAGTCAGGCTTTGCGGTGATTGCAATTTTGTGAATATGTGATAAAATACCTTCATATAAGATCAGGGAGGTTTCGCCATGGATATACAAAAAATCAACCAAATTTTTTCTGACACAGCATATATTCGGATGGGGGGCACGGATGAAGAACTGAAATGCGCCCAGTATCTTGTGCAAAAGTGTGCAGAATTCGGCGGAAAAGCGAACATTGAGCCATTTGCCGTAGAAATGGCAGAAATAAAGGAAGCACTTCTGACGGTAGATGGCAGACAGATCCCCTGCAAGGGCTATTTTAATGCAGGTTCTGCTACGGTGGAAGCACCATTTTACTATCTGACCAATACAGATGCTTACAGCCTGTCCTTGTGCAGGGGAAAAATTGTGATGATCGACGGATATCTGGGCTACTGGAGATATCAGGATCTGCTGGCAAACGGAGCAGTTGGCTTTATTACTTATGACGGAAATGCAAACTATGCCGATCGGGATATTGATCAGCGGGAGCTGCGCAGTTATGTGAGCCGGGGCAATAAGATCCCCGGAGTCAACATCAATGCGAAAGATGCCATTGCATTGGTCAATGGTGATGCAAAGACTGCACAGATCCACCTTGTTCAAGAGGAATATATGGGGCAGTCCAGAAATGTGGTTCTGGATATCCCCGGTGAAACAGATCAGTATATTGTCCTGACGGCACATTATGACTCTACCTCCCTGAGTGAGGGCGCATACGATAATATGTCCGGCAGCATTGGAATCCTTGCAATGGCAGAGCATTTCTCAAAGTGCAAAAATCACTATGGCATCCGAGTGATCTGGTGCGGCAGTGAGGAGCGCGGTCTGCTTGGCTCGAAAGCCTATGTTGCAAGCCATCCGGAAGAACTTGAGCGCATTGTGCTGAATGTAAATCTGGACATGATCGGATCTATCATGGGAAAGTTTATCGGTGTGTGCACCGCTGAGGAGCGTCTGTGCCACTATATCTCTTACTATGCAGGTGAGGTTGGATTTGGGATCGCTATCAGACAGGGCGTGTATTCCAGTGACTCTACGCCCTTTGCAGATGCAGGGATCCCGGCGGTGAGCTTTGCAAGAGATGCACCCGGCAATACGGCGACCATTCATAACAGCTACGACACCAGAGCGGTCATGAAGGCGGAACACATGGTCAAGGACATCGATTTCATCTGCGGCTTTGTAGACCGTATGGCAAATGCAAAGTGCTGTCCGGTGAAAAAAGAGATCCCTGAGAATATGAAGGATAAGCTGGACGAGTATCTGATGCGCAAGCGTCCCAAGGAAATGTAAACTTTTTTTGACGCACCGCTTTGGCGGTGCGTTTTTTCTTGTTATTTTTCCAATTATATGGTAGGATTAGAAAACAAAAAATTTAGGAGGAATATATGCAATATCTAATTTCATTTCTTGAGGGCATCATTACATTTATTTCCCCGTGTCTGCTGCCCATGCTCCCGATCTACATCAGCTATTTTGCAGGTGGAGAAACACGGACAACAGGAAAAACATTGAAATGTGCATCCGGCTTTGTGCTTGGATTTACACTGGTATTTGTGGCGATGGGTGCTCTGGCAGGAACTGTAGGCAGCTTTTTGCAGAGATACCAGACGGCTGTCAATCTGGTCTGCGGTTTGGTTGTCATTTTCTTCGGACTGAACTTCCTTGGAGTTATCAAATGGAACCTGTTTTCCGGCTCCAAGATCCAGATGAACACGGCTAATATGACCTTTGGCTCTGCTATGCTGTTCGGTATCGTATTTTCCATCGGTTGGACACCCTGCGTGGGCGTGTTTCTTGGCTCTGCGCTGATGCTTGCCTCTCAGCAGGGCAGCATGGTGGTCGGCATCCTGATGCTGCTGAGCTATTCGGCAGGTCTGGGGGTTCCGTTCCTGATCAGCGCCGTGCTGATCGATCAGCTGAAGAATGCGATCGGCTGGATCAAGCGCAACTATGAAATCATCAATCGGATCTGTGGTGTTCTTTTGGTCGTCATCGGTGGATTGATGGCAAGCGGTCTGCTGAACCGTCTGCTGAATTTTGTAAAATAAGGAGATAATTCTATGAAAGATTCCACATATAAGCTTATTGTAACCCTTTTGGTGCTGACGATCATTATCGGCGGCGGTGTGCTGCTGTATCAGCAGCTGGCAGGCTCTGTTTCTCTGGATAACCAGATGCAGGGCGGTGAGAATACCACCCAAAACTACGCACCGGACTTTTCCTTTGTGGATGGGGATGGCGCAGAGCATCGGCTTTCTGAGTATAGAGGCAAGCCTGTGATTTTGAATTTCTGGGCAAGCTGGTGCGGCCCCTGCAAGCTGGAGATGCCTCATTTCCAGGCGGCTTGGGACACCTATGCAGAGCAGATCCAGTTCCTGATGGTCAATGTGTCCAGCGGTATGGGGGACAGCAGGGAAAAGTCCTCCAAATTCCTGACAGATGGAAATTATACCTTCCCTGTATTTTATGATGACAGCTCTGAAGGAACCATCGCATATGGACTCAGAGGCGTTCCTATGACGGTATTCATTGATGCTGAGGGTTATATCCAGAATGTTGCAAGAGGAATGCTGTCGAAAGACCAGCTGGAAAACGCAATCCAGTCCCTGCTGTCTGATTGACAAATATCCCCAATGTCGGTAAAATAGTTCTCATCAAATACTTTTGAGGTGACAACTATGGATTCTAAGTTTCATACGGAAACACTATGCATTCAGGCAGGATATGCACCTGCTAACGGAGAACCGCGCCAGATCCCCATTTGTCAGAGCACAACATTCAAATATGCGACCTCTGAGGATATGGGAAAGCTGTTCGATCTGGAGGCAGAGGGCTATTTTTATTCCCGACTTGCCAATCCGACCTGTGATGCAGTTGCTCGTAAAATAGCGGCTTTGGAAGGCGGCACGGCCGCAATGCTGACAGGCTCTGGGCAGTCGGCCAATTTTCTTGCGGTCTTTAATATTGCCTCCTGCGGAGATCACATCGTTTCCAGTTCCGCAATCTACGGCGGCAGTTTCAATCTTTTCGGTGTGACCATGAAACGCATGGGCATTGATGTCACCTTTGTAAGCCCTGATTGCACAGCGGAAGAGCTGGACGCGGCTTTTCAGGATAACACAAAGGCTGTCTTCGGTGAAACCATTTCCAATCCGGCACTGGCGGTTCTGGATATTGAGAAGTTTGCGGATGCAGCGCATCGTCACGGAGTGCCTCTGATCGTAGATAATACATTTGCGACACCGGTGAACTGCCGTCCCTTTGAATGGGGGGCTGATATCGTGACCCACTCCACCACAAAGTACATGGATGGTCATGCAGCGGCGCTAGGCGGTGTCATCGTGGACAGCGGCAGATTTGATTGGACAAAGTATCCTGAGCGTTTTCCGGGGCTGTGTACGCCGGATGAAAGCTACCATGGTGTCACCTATACCGAGCGTTTCGGCTTGGAAGGGGCATACATCACCAAATGCACGGCACAGCTGATGCGTGATCTGGGATGTGTGCAGTCTCCGCAGAATGCCTTTTATCTGAATTTGGGCTTGGAGAGCCTGCCTCTTCGTGTGCGTCAGCATTGTGCCAATGCTATGGCGATCGCCCGGTTCCTGAAAAACCACGATAAGGTCGCTTGGGTCAGATACTGCGGTTTGGAAGGGGATCCGTACTATGAGCTCGCCCGGAAGTACCTGCCGAACGGCTCCTGCGGTGTGATTTCCTTCGGCCTAAAGGGAGGTCGTCAGGCGGCTGAGGTGTTTATGAAACATCTGAAACTGGGGTCTATCGAGACCCATGTGGCCGACTCCAGAACCTGTTGTCTGCATCCGGCCAGCACCACGCATCGTCAGATGACGGATGCGGAGCTGGATGCAGCAGGAGTGGGAGCTGACCTGATCCGTCTTAGCTGCGGCATCGAGAATGCCGAGGATCTGATCGAAGATCTGGCTCAGGCAATCGAGAATGTATGATTAGGAGGGGTTACAGTGCCCATTCAGATCCCAAATGATCTGCCGGCAGCCCAGACACTGCATCAGGAAAATATCTTTGTGATCAGCGAACAAAGGGCTTGTATGCAGGACATCCGTCCGCTTGAGATCCTTTTGCTCAACCTGATGCCTACGAAGATTGTAACAGAAACACAGCTTTCCAGACTTCTCGGAAACACACCTTTGCAGGTTCAGCTGGAGCTGATGACCATGTCCTCCCACAGCAGTAAAAATGTATCCCAGGATCACCTCCTGAATTTTTACAAGACCTTTGATGAGGTGAAACATCGCAAGTTTGATGGGATGGTCATCACCGGCGCGCCTGTTGAACAGATGGAATTTGAACAGGTGGATTATTGGACGGAGCTATGCCAAATCATGGAATGGAGCAAGACACATGTCCATTCCACCCTGCACATATGCTGGGGC
>JARHYV010000158.1 GCA_029258495.1 Faecousia sp.
GAAAGGGGATACCGCCGGATCTGACAGCCCACACGCTGCAATCCCAACGCATACTCGGAAAAGGTCGGCGCAAGCTCCACGGCAAGGGTGGGAGCGGCAGCCTGACAATAGCTGTAGATCAGCTCCGCAGCGCCGTTGCCGCAGAGGATGTACGATTCGGGAACCTGCTCGAATTGAGCGATGGCGTGCACCAGTGACCGGCAATGGGCATCGGGATAGCGATGCATGTCCGGCAAGGCTGCCCCAACGGCACGGATAATGCCCTCGGGTGTGCCGAAGGGGTTGGTATTGGCGGAGAAATCCAGTGTGACCGGCTCGGAGTAAATGTCACCGCCATGGGGATTTTTGGTTTGATAGAGCATTAAAAGCCCCCCAGAATGAAAATTTTGACCCCGGTGAAGACGATCAGCGAGAGGATCGCCGTTGCGTACAGCAATCGGCAGGAACGGGGAATATCACCGAATTCGATGGGACGAAGTTCATCGCCGATGAACTTTTTCCGGTGCAGCACCCCGTGATACCATGCGTCCCCTGCCAGTCGGAGTCCCAGAAGACCAGCGCAGACGGACTCGGTTTGGGCAGAGTTGGGGCTTGCGTGGTTGAACCGATCCCGCCGGAAGATCTTCCAACCGTTTTTGACATCCAGTTTCAGGATCCAGCCGGCGGCAAGCATGAGCAGTGCCGACAGCCGTGCCGGAATGAAGTTCATCACATCATCCATTTTGGCAGGGATCAGCCCGATGTTTTTGTAGGGCATCTCCACATATCCCAGCATGGAGTCCATGGTGTTGACGGCTTTGTAAAAAAATCCCAGAGGTGCGCCGCCGATGGCGAGAAACAGCAGGGGTGCAACGATGCCGTCGGAGGTATTTTCCGCAACGGTTTCCACTGCTGCACGGGTCACGGCGGCTGCATCCAGTTCTGCGGTGTCCCGACCTACGATCATGGAAACGGCATGGCGGGATTTTTGGATATCTCCGGTTTTCAATGCGGCATAGACCTTCATACTCTCGTCCTTCAGGGATTTTGTAGCAAGGATCTGCCAGCACATGAGGCTCTCGACGGCAAGACGCAGCCACGGGCTGATACTCTGGCACAGCCACAGCAGGGCAAGGGGGACGGCAGTGGAAACAGCCGCAACCAGAACCCAAAGGACGCCGCCGGCAAGATTTTCGCCCACGGCGGTTTTAGGGAACAGCTTTCGAAGTGTGCGCTCCAGAAAAGAGATCAGCCTGCCGATCAGAACGACAGGATGGGGGATGCCGTGGGGATCCCCCAGGATCAGATCGATGCAGAAACCGATCACCAATGCCAAAACAGACCATTTCATGGGGCGGTTCCTCCTGCCTGCATGGTAAAGATATAGATGGGGTTCTGCCCGGTCATCAGGTGGTAGCTGCCGGCCTTTCGGTCACGGGCCACGCTCAGACTTACGACCTCGGTTTCGGTGAAGGGGAAGTCCTTCATGCAGGCGGTCAGCTCTGCCACGGATTCCAGTGCAATGGCAGTGGCAACGATCCGCACGGAAGGGTTCTTCGCAAGCAGCAGGGAGATGATCCGGTGCATGCTGCCGGAGCTGCCTCCGATAAATGCATGACTGGGTGCAGGCAGCTGCGTGCAGGCATCGGGAGCAGTCCCGGGGACGATGGTGACATGGTCGGTGCAGAATTTCCTGCGGTTATGCTCCAAAAGCTCCAGTGCAGCCTGCTTTTTCTCGATGGCATACACATGACCCTGCTGCGCCTGCAATGCCATCTCGATGGAAACGGAGCCGGTGCCGGCACCCACATCCCAGCAGATGCTGTGGGAGGTCAGCTGCAATTTGGACAGACAGACCGAACGCACCTCGCTCTTGGTCATGGGTACGACGCCTTCCGTTCCGCCGCCGCGCTGAAAGACCTCGTCACAAAGCCCGTGGGTGACAATGGGATTTGACTGGGGATTTTGGATCAGTGCGGCACTCAGGGAGTCAAAGACCTGCTCGGAAAGCTCCAGAGCGGTTCCGGTGGTGATCCGCTCCTGAGGATAGCTCAGCCGCTCGCCCACATGCACCGTGACATCGCCCAGACCTGCTTGGACAAGCTGCTTGCAAAGCACGCCGATGCCGTTGTCGCCGCCTACCAGTGTAAAGACGGCAGCGTGGCTGCGGATGTCGGCAAGGATATTGTGCTGTCTGCCGTGCAGGCTTACGGGGAAGACATCTTCGTATGACAGGTTCAGTCTGGAGCACAGATACACCATGGAGCTCAGCCCCGGTAAGACCGTTACCCTGCAATCCGAGAGCAGTGGCAGCAGTTTCTTCGTTCCGCTGTAAAAGCCCACATCGCCGGACATGGCAACCACAATCTTCCGGTGCTGCGGATGCGTGTGGATATATTCCGAAATGGCAGCGGGCGCAATGGCGTCAAAGATGCACTTGGAACCATCTACCACGGCCTCCAGCATCCGCTTGGCGCCGATGATGCAGTCGGCCTCGTCGATGGCATCCAGTACCTGAAGGGTCATGGATTTTCTGGAGCCGGGGCCGATGCCGACGATGGTGACATTCGGGGTCCGGGTGAAACCGAACCGACTGCACAGCAGCCGGATCACCTGAGAAAAGTCCGATCCCTGCCGCTGAGGCGGTCTGCCGATCACCACCAGTTTGCACGCTGCATCCCGTG
>JARHYV010000300.1 GCA_029258495.1 Faecousia sp.
ATGATGCGCATGCAGCACCGACTCCACAGCCTGTTCGATGGCAGCAGAGGGGGTTCCCCGGCGGCAGCCGATGCCCAGATGGATCACGGCAGGGATCAGCCGGAGAGTCTTGGAGAAGGGTTCGCAAGTGCTGCAGCTGATGCAGATGCCCACCTCCCCGTGCGTGCCTGCCTGGGTGCCGTTGGGATAATCCGTCACAACGGGAAAATCGCTGAAAATGGGGACATCGTGTTCCAGTATGGCGGCAGACACCGCCTTTGCCGTCTTGATATCGCTGATGGCAAACCCGTTTCCGGCAGCCAGCTGTCCACGGAGAATTTCCGGTTGATGTCCGTAGCGGTGGTGACCACCGGCATGGCACCCAGATGCGCGGCAAGCTGCACCGAAAGCTCGTTTGCGCCGCCGATGTGTCCGGAAAGCAGCGGGATCACGAATTTTCCCAGCTCGTCCGTGACGATGACAGCAGGATCGGTCTGCTTGTCCTTTACATGGGGTGCGATCTGCCGGACAGCAATGCCGCACGATCCCACGAAGACAAGGGCATCCGCCCAAGAAAAGAGCGTCCCGTAAAAGGGCTCAGATGGTTTGCCCAGAGGCAGAAAATCCGGCTCAGAGAAACGCTCCATGGTGTAAAGCCGCACCTGCCCGTGTGCAAAGGCTCCGGCAGCGGCTCGGGCAGTTCGGCAGCCGCGTCTGCTGTATGCAAAGATAGCGACATTCATTGGGTCGCCTCTCGGAATTCGGTGGTGAAGCTGGGATGATACAGCAAAGATCGCATGTACTCGTCGCCCATGCAGTTGCCTACGATGATCAGGGATGTTTTGGTCAGACCGTTTTCCGTGACGGTCTGATGCAGGGTATCCACGGTGCAGCGGAAGATCTTTTCCTCAGGCCATGTTGCCTTGAAGACAACGGCAACGGGGGTGTTCCCGGGGTAGCCTCCGGCCAGAAGATCCTCCTGCAGCTTTTGGGTCAGGGAGGTGCTGAGAAACAGCACCATGGTGGCCTGATGTGCTGCCAGTGCCCGGATGGACTCCCGTTCCGGCACGGGAGTGCGTCCGGCTGTGCGGGTGATGATGACGGTCTGGCTCACATCCGGCAGGGTGTATTCTGCCCGAAGGGAGGATGCTGCGCCGCAGAAGGAGCTGACGCCCGGGCAGACATCGTAATCGATATTCAGCCGCTCCAGCTCGTCAAACTGCTCCCGGACGGCGCCGTAGATGCTCGAGTCGCCGGTATGCAGACGCACGGTGGTCTTTCCGGCGGTTTCTGCCGCCTGAATGACCTCGATCACTTCCTCCAGAGTCATTTTTGCGCTGTCATAGATCCGGCAGTCTGCCTTCGTGCCCTTCAGCAGCTCGGGGTTCACCAGGGAACCGGCATAGATGACCACATCGGCCTCAGCCAGAAGTTTGGCACCGCGAACCGTGATGAGATCCACGGCACCGCTGCCTGCACCAACAAAATGTACCATACTATAAATCCTCCAGTATTGATTTCAGAAGTTCATTTGCATGTTCTGTCCGTCCCAGAATGCCGTACTCCTTAGAAAAGAGAATGGCACCGGTCTGTAGGGTATCGCCACCGCGGTGGGAAAGATGGAATGCGATGCGCCGGGTCAGTCGGGAGAGGGTCTGCTCATAGAAACCGGCCTCTTTCAGGATGCGCAGAGCATCGTCGCACATGACGCAGTCCAGAAGTGTCCGGATATGCTCCGGCGGCAGTCCGGCGGCACCGGCCTGAGCGGCCAGGATCTCCATCCGGCAATCTCCGTATTTGGAGTGGGTATTCAGCATGCCGCCGCCGATCTTGACCAGTTTTCCGATATGACCGATCAGCAGTGCGCCGCGAAAATCCAGTTCCTTGCAGATCTCCAGCGCATCTCCGATGAAGTTGGATACCTGAACTGCCTTTTTTGCGTCGATGCCCATATCCAGACGGATGAAATCAGAGCCGTAGTTGCCCGGGGTGAGCAGCACATATTCCGCTCCGTTTTCCCGTTTTTGGCGCAGCTCCACCCGAATGGTTTCCACCAGTGCCGCCTCACTCATGGGCTCAACGATGCCGGTGGTGCCCAGGATCGAGATCCCACCCACGATCCCCAGACGGGGATTGAAGGTCTTCTGTGCCAGACGCTCTCCGTCGGGAGCGGAGATGATCACGGTCAGTCCGCCGTGATAATCGGCAAGGGCGCAGACCTCTTCCAGATTTTCCCGGATCATGGCTCGGGGCACGGAATTGATGGCGGCGTTTCCCACCGGCTGATCCAGTCCGCGCTTGGTCACGCGCCCGATCCCTTTACCGCCGTCGATGGTGATGCCGGCAGCGGTGCTTTTGGTCACGGTGGCAAAGATCAGGGTGCCTTTTGTGATATCGGGATCGTCGCCGCCGTCTTTCTCGATGGCACAGGAAACGGCGGTTTCCTCCATGCGGATCTCCAGTACCGGAAGGGTCAGACGGATGCCCTTCGGGGTGGTCAGGGAGATCTCCTGCCGCTTTTGTCCGGTCAGCAGCATCCATGCGGCTGCCTTGGCAGCTGCGGCGGCACAGGAGCCGGTGGTGTAGCCCATGCGCAGCCGTTTGCCGTCTTTGATGATATATTCTTCCATGGGCATCAGCGCAGGATCTGGTACAGCAGGGCATTGCAGATGGCTGCTGCGATGTTGCTGCCGCCCTTGCGCCCACGGGCGACGATATGGGGCGTATCGGATGCGATGATCAGCTCCTTGCTTTCCACCACATTGACAAAGCCCACAGGCACGCCGATGATCAGAGCCGGTGCCAGTTTTCCGGCAAGGATCTGCTCGTGCAGGGAGATCAGTGCGGTGGGCGCATTTCCGATGGCAAAGATGCAGGGCTTGGGCAGCTTGGCTGCCCGCTCCATGGAAACGATGGCACGGGTGATGCCTCGCTCCTTGGCCTCGGCAGCCACATCCGCATCGGACATGAAACAGTGTACTTCACCGCCCAATCTGCCGAGGATGGTCTTGTTGATGCCGGCTTTTGCCATCTGGGTATCGGTGACGATATCGCAGCCGCCGCGAAGTGCCTCAATGCCCTTGGAAACGGCGTGTTCGGAAAAAATCAGATTGTCGGCATAGTCGAAGTCGGCGGAGGTATGGATGGCGCGCTTGATGACCAGTTCATTTTCCGGATCCAGAGGGCGATCCCCCAAGAGCTGGGTGATGATCTCAAAGCTCCGCTTTTCAATATCCATGGGCTTGATTTGTTCAATCATGGGAAATTTTCTCCTTTACACAGGCTTTATAGAAGTTTATTGCAAAACTGGGGTTGGAATAGAAGTGAAAATGGGGATATCCTGCATACAGGTGCTCATTGGCAAACACACAGTCCCAACTTTTTCCGGATGCTTTGGCAGCAGAGAAACCGCTGCCGGTGTGGGGGCAGTCCCAGTGATGGAATTCGTGGGCGGAGATGGTATCGCCGGCATCACACAGCATGTTTTTCTCCTTGGCTGTCAGGGTCACATAGCCGAACCGGGAGAGTTTCCCGGTGTCAAAGCTGCTGCCGGGCAGAAATCCCACCATGGGCTTGTCCCCGATGGACTGGGTCAGGTACATAAAACCACCGCATTCGGCGATGCAGGGAAGATGACGGGACAGGGCTGCATGGATGGCAGAGCGCATGGCGGTATTTTGGCTGAGGGCATGGGCATAAAGCTCCGGATAACCGCCGCCCAGATACAGCCCGTGGATGTGGGGCGGCAGGGACGCATCTGCAAGGGGGCTGAAGGGCACCAGTTCGGCACCCATTTCCGTCAGCGCATGCAGACTGTCTTCGTAATAGAAACAGAATGACTTGTCCCGGGCAACGGCAATACGGACCTTTTGGTCGAATTTCGGGAAGATGACAGGCTCATAGCAAAGCGGTGGGGCACCTGCTGCAAGCTCCGTCAGTCCGTCCAGATCCAGAGTCTTTTCCGCCTGAGCAGCCAATTCCTGCAGCTTTTCCCGAAGATCTGCAACTTCATCCGCGGTGACCAAGCCCAGATGACGGCTTTCCAGTGTGCAATTCGGCATGGGCGGAAGGAAACCCAGAGGTCTGACCCGACCGCCGAAGTGGGATACGATGGCTTTGGCCAGTGCCGGATAGGTCATGGCGGAGCATTGGTTCAGGATGACACCCTGAATATTCGGCTCCGGATACAGGGTCAGAAATCCCTGAATGGTGGCAAGCACGGACAGGGAAACCCCCTTCGCATTCACGACCAGAACCACCGGCGTGCCCGAAACCGCTGCCACATGATAGGAGCTTGCTTGAGTGGTAGTCAGACCCATGCCGTCGTAGTAGCCCATGACCCCTTCGATCACACAGAGATCCCGGTCTTCGCTGTTTTTCGCCAGAAGATAACGAAGGGTATTTTCGCTGAAAAAGAACAGATCCAGATTTGCGCTTTTTGCGCCGATGATCCGGCTGTGAAACATGGGGTCGATGTAGTCCGGGCCGCATTTGAAGGCACCGACTTTTTTCTTCCGGTTCACCAGAGCCTGCAGCACGGCGCAGGTGACCGTGGTCTTTCCGCATCCGCTGTTGGTTCCGGACAATAGGATTCTGGGAATATTGGACTCCATTTTGCTCCCCTCCGTAAAATAAAAAAAGCCGCGGCAGTCCCATGACTGCCGCAGCCGATTTTCTGCAACAAAACACCCCTTGTATCCATTGCTGTTGGTACAGGGGACACACATCAAGCAGGTCTTCTGACTCATGCATCTTGGGCATGCCCCGGGACAATGCTCTGCCTTCCCGGTTTCCCAGTGACTGACTTTCGTCAACGAGCATTGCCAATGCATATACAGCGGCGGTTCCGTTCGGGAATTTCACCCGATTCTCTATTCTTTCTGCAACCGATCCCGGTATACAAAACACTTGAATGTTCCCTAATATTGTAGTCGCAGGGGGGATACTTGTCAACCCTGAGGATCGTCGCAGGAGAGAGCTTTTGGCAGGGAAGTCCGGGAAAAAGCGGATATTTTCTCTTTACATATCCGGTGAATGCTGTTACCATGAGGACGAAAAGAGAAGAAACAGGACACCGATTCGTCATGCACATCCGAAAACAGGAGGACAGATCATGGAAGAAAAACAAGCCGTTTTGGTGGTTTCCTTCGGAACCAGCTATCTGGATACACTGGAAAAGAATATCGCTGCCATTGAGCGAGAGATCGGCAGCGCACTGCCGGAGCATACGCTGCGCAGGGCATTTACAAGCGGAGTGATCATGAAAAAGCTCCGCACGAGAGATGGGATCGAAATTGACGATGTCCCTCAGGCATTGACCCGGCTGCAGCAGGAGGGCTTTTCCCGGGTGGTGGTTCAGCCGACCCATGTGATCAACGGCGAGGAATACGACAAGCTGTGCAAAATGGCAAAGCCCTTTACGGAGCGCATGCAGATCGTTGTCGGTACAGCCCTGCTCACCACGGTTCAGGATTACAAGGACACCATCCGCGCCGTCATGGAGTCGGTGGAACCGCCGGAGGAGGATGAGGTCATCGTCTTCATGGGACACGGAACCGCCCATTATGCCAATGCCACCTATGCTTTGGTGGAGTATATGTTCCACGACTTTGGATGGGATCGGGTCTTGGTGGGCACAGTAGAGGGCTATCCCGAGCTGCCTCAGGTCATTGACAGGCTGCATCGGATGCATCATATCCGCCGGGTGCGGCTGCATCCGCTGATGGTGGTGGCAGGAGATCACGCAAAGAACGATATGGCAGGCGATGACGAGGACTCTTGGAGCGCACGGCTGGAACACGAAGGCTACGAGGTGCGCTGCGTGCTGCGGGGACTTGGAGAATACGGGCCCATCCGTCAGCTGTTTGCAAATCATGCAGCACAGGCCTATCAGGCATCACTGGAGCAGATGTAAATCTGTTGACAATGATTTCGCCCATCGGTATAATGAAAGAAAATAAAATATACGATTAAGTGCTGCGGGATCGTGACGGTTCAGCAGAGAATAGGGAATCCGGTTTGAATCCGGAACGGTACCGCCACTGTATATGAGTAGGCAACACATGAGATGAAAATCGGCCATTGGGACAGGCTCCTGAGAAGGCTGTGTGTTTGCTGTGGATGCATGAGTCAGGAGACCTGCTTAATGTAAGGATCCCATGGATGGCATTGGGCGGTTTATGGGGTGGTGCATGCGGAAACACGGCCGCGGCAGTCAGGGGACTGCCGCGGATTTTTTCTTCCAAAAGGGACAATTACGGGAAACAGAGGAGAATGATTATGGAAAAAGGGACATTATATGGAATTGGTGTAGGCCCCGGTGATCCGGAGCTGCTCACCCTGAAGGCAGTCCGCCTGCTGCAGGAGTCTGATGTCATTGCGGTTCCGGACAAGGGAGCAGGAGAAAAAACCGCATTGCAGATCGTGCAGAAATTCGTGCAGGATCAGCAGCTGCTGTACTGCCCCACACCCATGGTCCGGGACAAGGAGCGTCTGGATCAGTGCTACGAGGAGATCGCCGACAGGATCTGTGCCATTTTGGATGAAGGCAGGCAGGTGGCATTCATCACACTGGGCGATCCCACCATCTATTCCACCTATATCTATGTACACAAAAAAATTCTGGCAAGGGGCTATGATGCCCAGCTGATCCCGGGCGTGACCTCCTTCTGCGCGGTGGCGGCACGACTGGGGCAGTCCCTGTGCGAGGGCGCGGATCGGCTGCTCATCGTCCCTGCCAGCTGCGATCTGGCAGACTCTATGGAGATCCGGGCGAACAAGGTGTTTATGAAGGCAGGCAGCGGCATCCTGAATTTGCAGGAGGAGCTGCGAAAAGCCGGCAGACTGGAGCAGGCAGCCGTGGTGGAAAACTGCGGCATGGAAAATGAGCGTGTCTGGAACCGATTTGGGGATATGACGCAAAGCAGCGGCTATTTCTCCGTGGTCGTGGTCAAAGAGGAGGAGTGAGCTATGAATATCATCATGTCAGGCTTGGAGCACAGTCTTGCTCCCATCGCTCTGCGAGAGCAGCTTTCCTTCACCAAGGCTCAGACGGTGCAGATGGATCGGTTCATCTGGGCGCAGCCGGGGATCTCGGGATGTGTGCTGATCTCCACCTGCAACCGCACGGAGCTGTATGTCACATGCGAAGAAGAGATTGAGCCCGGGCGACTCCTATGTCAGGCGGCGAATACCGAGTATGAGCCCTATCAGGCTGCATTTGTCACCCGTTCCGGCGAGATGGCTGTGGAGCATCTGTTCCATGTGGCTGCCGGACTGCGCTCCAGGATCTGGGGAGAAGACCAGATCATCTCTCAGGTCAAGGATGCCGTAGCACTGGCTCGTGAGGCGGAAACCACGGACTCGGTTTTGGAAACCCTGTTCCGTTCGGCTGTTTCCTCCGGCAAGGAGATCCGTACAAAGGTGCATCTTACGGCGCTGCCGACCTCGGCTGCCAGCAAGGCAGTGGAGCTGCTGCAGCAGAAGATCGGGGAGCTGAAAGGGAAAAAAGCCATCGTTATCGGCAACGGGGAAATGGGAAGGCTTTCGGCAACCCTACTGCGGGATGCCGGATGTGATGTTCGGGTGACCCTGCGAACCTACCGCCATGGAGAAACCATCGTGCCTCCGGGCTGCGGCGTCATCCCCTATGACGATCGGTTCAGACATATGGAGGGAACGGATCTTGTGATCTCTGCAACCACCAGTCCCCACTATACCGTCACGGCGGAACAGCTGTCCGAGGTGGAGCAGCCGCCTCGTGTATTGGTGGATCTGGCGATCCCCAGAGATATTCAGCCGGATGCAGGGAAGATGGTTGGGATCAGCCTGTACAATGTGGACGATCTGGGGGATTTTGAGGAGAGCAGAACCGTTCCCCTTGCAGTCACCGAAATCATCCAGTCCCATCTGGAGCAATTTTACAGATGGCTGAACTATAAGGACTGCCTGTCCTCCATGGACAGCGTGAAAAATGCAATTATCGACCGGGTGCTCACTTCAAAGGAGCTGAGAAACGGTCTGAGTGAAACGGAGATCGTAGAGCTGTCGGTGAGCAAAGCGGTGGAACTGCTTTTGGGCGGATTGACTGAGCGCATCAGCCCGGAAAGCCTGAACCGCTGTGAAAAGAAGATCCGCTCCCATACGACAGGGCGGCATGTGATCTCTTGAAAGAAGGAATTGGATGAATTTGGAAGAATATCGGTTCCCCTTGTTTATCGATCTGCGTGACCGGGAAACGGTGGTGGTAGGCGGCGGCAGGATCGCGCTGAGAAGGGTTCGGATCCTATTGTCCTTCGGTGCCAAGGTCACCGTGATCGCACCGGAATGCGGCGATATCCCGGAAGGCGTCTTGTATATTCAGCGCGCCTATCAGCCGGGGGATCTTGCCCATGCATTTCTTGCGGTGGCAGCGACCGATGACCGGGAGGTGAACCGTCAGGTGGGGC
>JARHYV010000345.1 GCA_029258495.1 Faecousia sp.
GGTGTGCTATTGGCAATAGTCAGCACACAAAGCGTCCTATTGCTGATCAGTACTGTCTGTTTTATGAAAGGAGTCATCTAAATGAATGCAATCGCAAAATATATGATGACTCTGGTGTGTGGCGGTATATTTGTCAGCATCATACTGTCAATCGGCGGAAATTCCGGAGCCGGAGAAAAGATACGAAAAATGCTCTGCGGAATGTTCATGGCATTGATCGCAATTTCGCCACTGCGTTGGGTGGATTTCACCGATCTTGAATATCCACTGAAGGATTATACAGCGATGGCACAGAGCGCGTCGGATGCAGGCTTTACACAGGCTAAGGATACAATGATCGGTATCATATCTGAGCGTTCAGCTGCATATATCTTGGACAAAGCGGAGGCGATGGGGGTGACCGTTGATGTTGATGTTAGAGTAGATCCGGAAACATTTCAGCCTGTTTTTGCAACTGTTACAGGTTCCGTCAGCCCATACGAGAAAGAATTGCTTTCCGGCTTTTTAAGAGATGATTTGCTCATCGAGAGGATCGCACAGCAATGGAAAAACTGAATCTGGGGAAGAATTTAACACAAATATGGGAAAGATATCGATATGTGTTGTTCGTGATCCTGCTTGGCATGGGTTTGATGATGATTCCGGCGCAGTCCAAACACTCAGAGTCTGCCGAGCCGTTGCCGATTCCAACAGATCACGCTGAATCATTGGAAACGCAGCTGCAAAGGATTCTCAGTCAGATCGACGGAGTGGGCAGGGCAGAGGTTCTGCTGACGGAACGCACAGGCAGCGAAACCAGTTTTCAGACCAACACATCGTCTGATACGCAGGGAGAAAATTCGCGTCAGACCTGCGATGCGGTCATTATCGAGGACGCAGCCCGTCAAGAGCAGGGACTCATACGAAGAATCGATCCACCCGATTACCGCGGTGCAATCATAGCCTGTCAAGGTGCCGCATCTGCGCAGGTCAGGCTGGCTGTGGTCGAGGCAGTCCGATGCGTCACAGGACTTCGGGCTGATCAGATTTCCGTTGTGAAAATGAAATGAATGGAGGAATCATTTTATGAAAACTTGGAAGAAAAATGTGGTCGCAGCAGCGGTACTGGTAACTGTCTGTGCCGGAATCTACTTAAACTGGATGTATACAGAGCAGAATCAACCTGTATCCCTGACGGATAAATTGGATTCCGAGAAGATCATGGATGAAAGTATGCTTGTTATGAGCAATGACGCCGAGCAGGCAGCATCCCAAGAAGATCTGAATGCGCAAACAACTTCATCAGATTATTTTGCAGCAGTGCGCCTGTCGCGTCAGGAGGCTCGCGACAATGCAGTTTCTATGCTCCAGGAAGCAATGGCCTATGACACGGCTGCAAGCGGAGATTCCGCACAGGAACTGGAACAGATCGTTCAGGTCGCCCTGAGTGAGGCTCAGATCGAGAGCTTGGTCATGGCAAAGGGGTATGCCGACTGCGTTGCCTATATGAGCGACGAAGGGATCAGCGTCGCCGTGGCTGCACCGGAAGAAGGCTTGCAGCAGACCGATGTTGCGGTGATCACGGATATCATCTTGGCGCAATCAGCATATAATCTGGACAATATCCGGATCGTAGAGGTACAATGATTTTATGGCGCTGCTGCGGCAGCGCCATTTTTGTGCAGAAAATAGTTGTATTTTTTCACATTTGTGGTACAATAGTCCAAAGTGAATCATGTCTATCGGACATGGCTATCGATTTAGGAGGTATGTTACCATGGCTGAAAATAAACAGTATGTTACCCAGATGCAGGAAAACGGCAGTGTGCTGATTTCGGAAGAAGTTCTTGTTTCTATCATCTATCAGGCAGTTGCTGAAGTAGAAAATGTTTCCCTTTCCGGCAAGCCCAGCATCAACTGGGGCAAGGGGATCAAGGTCACGATCGATGATGAGGATCAGGTTGCTGTCGAGTGCTTTATCAATGTAGCCTATGATCAGAGTGTTGTTAACGCCGCAACTGCAGTGCAGGAGGCTGTTACCAATGCGCTTGAGTCCATGACCGGTGTAAAGGTGTCCAATGTCCACGTGAATGTCTGTGGCATTGTCCGCCAGTAAGGCAGGTATCATGACTAGAGGAAATGCCAGAGAACTGGCTGTACATTTGATTTATAGCCGGGAATTCACCGGCGATGCCCCTAAGGATGTTATCTCTGTCCGTCTGGAGCATGAGTATTACGAGTTGCTTTCTGCTGAAAATGATGTATATAGCGAGCGTCCCACAAATCGTCAGATCCGCTATCTGGATCAGGTCGTATCAGGTGTTACAGAGCATCTGGACAGCCTGAATGAAACCATTGGTAAGTATTCCATTGGTTGGGATGTCAAGCGGATCTCCAGATTGACCAGAGCCATCATGCAGCTGGCAATCTATGAGATCTTGTTTGTCGAGGATGTTCCGGATGGTGTTGCCGTTTCCGAGGCTGTTCGTTTGGCTAAGAAATACGATGCTGATGCCGGTGCATTTGTCAACGGTATTCTGGGCAGCTTTATACGCAATAAGGATGCTGCACCTGAAATTCCTCATGAGGAACAGCAGGATGTCGTAGCGGAAGTGCAAGAGGAAGTGCCCGGTGAAATGGGCACCGTTTCAACTGAGGAAGTTTGATATGATCACGATCGGCTTTGACACAAGCAATTACACCACTTCCATCGCCTGTTTTGATGGTATCGATGGGAAGAATTGCTCTCAGCTGCTGCCTGTCAGACAGGGGCAGTTGGGTCTGCGCCAGAGCGATGCATTGTTTGCCCACATCAAAAGCCTGCCGGTGCTGTCTGGCAGGCTGTTTTCCGATATAGATGCAGGCAGCATTGCCGGTGTGGCTGTCAGCACTCGTCCCAGAGCGGTAGAGGGCAGCTATATGCCATGTTTTCTGGCGGGCATATCTCAAGCATCCCTGCTCAGTGATGCACTGCATGTCCCGTTATTTGAAGTCAGCCACCAGCAGGGGCATGTTGCGGCTGCACTGTGGAGTGCAAATCGCATGGATCTGATGGATCAGCCACACCTTGCGTGGCACTTGTCTGGCGGAACAACAGAGCTCCTCCTGATCGAACCGGATGGAAAAAATGTGAAGGCAACAAAGATTGGCGGAACTACGGATATCTCGGCCGGGCAGCTGATCGATCGCACAGGACAGCTGTTGGATCTGCCGTTTCCTTCAGGAAAACACATTGACGCACTGAGTAAAGAAGGTCGAGATAAGAGCTTATTCAAAGTAAAATGTCCGGAGCTTGAATTTTCTCTGTCCGGCGTCCAGAATAAGGTGGAGCAGTACCACAAAGAAAAGAGCGATCCTGCCGAAACCGCGGGATATGCCCTGCGCTGTGTGGCATACGCTGTGCTGACTGCCACGAAGAATGCACAGAGGATGTACCCCGGTTTGGAAGTGGTCTTTTCCGGCGGAGTTGCATCCAATTCGCTCCTGCGTCGGGTGCTTGAGCCAATTCATCCGGTTTTTGCTCAGCCGCAGTATTCTACTGATAATGCCATGGGCGTTGCCATCCTTGCCCATCGCTTACTGGAGGCGTAATATGGAAAAGCAAACAATGTCTGTGGGACAGCTC
>JARHYV010000094.1 GCA_029258495.1 Faecousia sp.
CAATGGCTATGGTCTGATGTGCGCAAAATATGGCGAAACATCCGAAGAGCAGGTTAAAGCATCTTTAGATGAGCTGAGAGAGAATTTGGAGCTTATCGAGATGGAATTGCAGGGTTCTACGGAAATACTTTAATTTAATATATGGTGAGTGTATTTACTGCCCTGATAGCAGGAAAATGCACGCAAAATATACTCACGGAGAAAAAAGAAAACCCGAAAACTGTTGCACTGCAACGGTTTTCGGGTTTTGTATTAGGTCAAATCTTTATTCCCACTCGATGGTGCCGATGGGCTTGGGGGTCAGATCCAGGCAGACGCGGTTGATGCCGGGAACTTCGTGGGTGATGCGGTCGGTGATGTGATGCAGTACGGGGTAGGGGATCTCCTCGATGGTTGCAGTCATGGCATCAACAGTGTTGACGGCACGGATGATTGCAGGCCAGCCCTCGTAACGCTTGCCGTCCTTGACACCGACGCTCTTGAAGTCGGGCACGGAGATGAAGTACTGCCAAACATGGTTCAGACCGTTCTTGTCGAACTCCTCACGGAGGATCGCATCGGCCTCACGCAGTGCATTCAGGCGATCGCGGGTAATGGCACCCAGGCAGCGAACACCCAGACCGGGGCCGGGGAAGGGCTGACGGTAGACCATATGGTGGGGCAGGCCCAGAGCCTCGCCGACAACACGGACTTCGTCCTTGAACAGCAGCTTGACCGGCTCGACCAGTTCCATATCCATCTCTTCAGGCAGACCGCCCACATTATGGTGAGCCTTAACACCCTTGGATTCCAGAATATCGGGGTAGATGGTACCCTGAGCCAGGAAGGAAATGCCTTCCAGCTTTGCAGCCTCTTCGTCAAAGATCTTGATGAATTCTTCGCCGATGATCTTGCGCTTTCTTTCGGGCTCGGAAACACCGGCCAGCAGATCGAGGTAGCGGTCGGTTGCATCGATGTAGATCAGATTGGCATCCATCTGTTCGCCGAAAACTCTGATAACATCTTCGCTCTCGCCCTTGCGCATCAGACCGTGGTTTACATGGACGCACACCAGCTGCTTGCCGATCGCCTTGATCAGCAGGGCTGCGACAACAGAAGAGTCAACACCGCCGGACAGAGCCAAAAGAACTTTTTTATCACCTACCTGAGCGCGGATCGCGGCGATCTGCTCGTCAATAAAAGCGTTGGCAAGCTCGGGGGTTGTAATACGCTCCATGGTATCGGGTCTAACATTGGGATTCATAGCAATTCCTCCTGTGATTGGTATGGGTGAAAAACAGTGTAATATCTATCAATAATATCTGATTTTCGATACAGACATTGTACTGCAATTTTTTCCGCAAATCAATAAAAAAATTCAGCCTTTTTGGAAGATAAATTTCGTGCGTTTCGACTAAAAATCATTCTCAAATTTTATTGAGCCATCTGGGATATTGTGATATAATACCAGAAAAGGAGTGAAATTTATGATTGACTTTCAAAAACTGGAATTGAGCAAAAGAGAAACATATTTACCCTATTTGAAGACATCCGCCCACCGGGGATGCGGATATTCTTTTGCCAATCTATATATGTGGGGCCGTCAGAAGGTCGCTCAGGTGCACGGTCGTCTGGCGATATTTTCCCATTATGCCGGCAACACGGTTTATCCCTTCCCGGTAGGCGATGCTGATCCTAAGCCTGTGCTGGATGCGATCATTCAGGATGCTCAAGAGCGAGGCATCCCTTGCAGATTTACCGGACTCAGCTGCGAGGACAAGCAGCTGCTGGAGCAGCTTTATCCCGGCAGATTCCGCTATCACTGTGGTCGTGACAATTTCGACTATGTCTATGACATCAATGATCTGGCGGATCTGAAGGGCAGAAAATTCCAGCAGAAACGCAACCATGTGAACAAGTTCATCCAGACATACCCCGATTATTATGTTAAGCCGCTGGATGTGACCACACTGCCTGCCTGCAAGAATATGATCGATAACTGGTACTACCGGAGAAATCTGGAAAATCCCAATGATGACATCCAGATGGAGCAGGTGGCGATCAGCAGGGCAATGCGCAACTATGAGGAACTGGGGCTCGACGGCTTGGTGCTGTATGCAGGCGGCAGACTTGCGGCGGTGACCATGGGTTCGTTTATGGACGACGAAACGGTGGATGTCCACTTTGAAAAGGCAGATGGGGACATTCCCGGTGCTTATGCCATGATCAATCGGGAGTTTGCCAGATATATGCGGGAGAAATACCCGGATCTGCGCTACCTGAACCGGGAAGATGATCTGGGCAGTGCAGGGCTGCGCAAGGCAAAGCTTTCGTACAATCCCCACCACATGGTGGAAAAGTGTTGGGCACACCTGATCGTGGAGGAATACGATGATTGAGTATTCAGACGGAACCGGCGCATCCCGGGAAAGCCTGAAGAAACTGTGGAAGAAAGCCTTTGCAGATGAGGATGGCTTTATTGATACCTTCTTCTCTGCGGGCTTTTCACCGGAGCGATGCCGCACAGCCATTGCTGACGGAACACTGGCAGGAATGCTGTTTTGGTTTGACTGCTCCGTTGGCGGACAGAAGACGGCATATATCTACGGTGTTGCCACGGATCCGCGTGCTCAGGGGCAGGGGATCGCAACGGGGCTGATGGAAAATGTCCACAGCCTGCTCAGCAGCTGTGGATATTCTTCGGCAATTCTCGTGCCCGGGTCACAGATGCTGTTCCGTTTCTATGAGAAACGGGGGTATCGTGTGGTGAGCACAGTGACGGAATGCCGTGTGCCGGCAGCCCAAGCCTGCCGGATCGATCCGATTGATGTGCAGACATTTGCCCGGCTCCGCCATGAAATGCTGCCGCCCAATGGGGTGGAGCAGCTGGGCGGAAATCTCCGATTTCTGGAGCAGATTGCAGATTGCTATCAGGGAGAAGGGTTCATTGCTGCGGTCAGCAGGGATGACCCGTCCCACTGTATGGAAATTTTAGGGGACGAAGGGCAGATCGCTCATTTTGCCGGAGCATTGGGCTGCGAGCAGATGTTCTGCCGGATGCCCGGTACAGGCAGGCAGTTTGCTATGGGGATCCGTCTGGACGGTGCAGACTGGGTGGAGCCGATTTATTTCGGTCTGGCTTTTGACTGAAAATGCCCCTGCCGATGGGCAGGGGCGGATTGAAAAATCCTTGACAGGCATCTTGCTTTTTTCTGCGAAATCCGCAATAATAGAGATAACCTTTTTGAAAACAATGGAGGAAGTTATGGAAGCACTGAAACAGCGTATTATTCAGGATGGACGCATCCTGCCCGGCAATATCGTGAAGGTGGACGGGTTCCTGAACCATCAGGTGGATACCAAATTTGTCGGAGAGATGGCAGATGAATTTGCCAAGCTATTTGACATCAGCAAAGTTACAAAGATCTTGACAGCAGAGGCAAGCGGTATTGCTCTGGCGGCGGTATGTTCGTACAAATACGGCATCCCGATGGTCTTTGCAAAGAAGGCTAAGAGCGACAATATCGAGGGCGGTCTGTACCAGAGTGCGATTTTCTCTTATACTTACAAAAAGAAGGTTACACTGATCTGCGCCAAAGAGTGGATCAACTCCAACGATAAAGTCCTGATCATCGATGACTTTATGGCAAACGGCGAGGCAATGCGCGGTCTGCTGGGCATTGTGGAGCAGGCAGGTGCAGAGCTTGTGGGCATTGGCGTTGCGGTGGAGAAGGGGTTCCAGCACGGCGGCGACAAGCTGCGTGAAGACGGATACCCGGTAAAATCTCTGGCAATCATTGACTCCGCCGATGAAAACGGATTTGTGTTCCGTGAGGACTAAACGGATATAAAAAGACCCTCTGGCTGATTTTGCTCAGCCAGAGGGTTTTTCGTTACAGAAGACGCTTGTACAGATCCTTGCGAACCAGAGCGAAATAGAGCAGGCTGCCGAAGATCAGCAGGACGATCAGTTCGCCCAGAGCCACATACAGCGCATTGATCCAGAAGGCTGCCATGGTAAACCCGGTGTCGCCCAGATAGACGGTCAACTCCCAACCGACCAGAAATGCGTTAAACAGGGCGGGCATCAAAAGACCCAGAACAGGCAGACCGAAGGTCTTGACATTGCGCAGTTTCCACATGGCCCAGGTAGCAAGCAAGGTGGCAAGGCTGCCGACGATGGGATCCAGAGGCAGGGCACCTGCATAGCTCAGGTTAAAGAGCAGGCAGCCCACGGTCAGACCGGCGATGGCAGACGGGGAAAAGAATGCCAGAACGCACAGGGCTTCGGAAACCCGGCACTGGATCGCCCAAGTGGTGGAACCCGGCAGCAGCAGGTTCTGCAGGTGCGTGAGGGTAAAGTACATGGCCGCAATGATCGCCCCACGGGTGATGGATTTTGTGTTTTTTGTCATCAAATTCACTCCTAAATAAAAAAGGGCAGTATGACACCACCCCTGAAAACAAAAAACGGGCGCAAAATGCACCCATCAAGCCCCGCAGAAACGGGAAATCCTAGTTTTATTTACCGACAGGATGGTTACGAACTGTCCTATGAAATTCTTTGATATTATAGCCTGAAAACGAGGACTTTGTCAAGTGCAGAATGACAAAAGTCCTCGTTTTTCTATCTTCGGTAAAGCGATTGGGGAGAAAATGGCTCGCCTTACAGTTTTGTATAGCCGTAGCTGTTGACTAGGGCATCCAATTTGCGTCCTTGCTTGCAGAAGGGGCAGTCTTTGTAATCGTAGCTTTCATAATCAGGCAGATCTGCCAGTGAATAGATAGAGGAAACCTTATACTGGGCATCTTCCAGTTCGTCCACGGCGCGATACAGACCGGCAACACCGATCACATTTCCGCCATAGTATTTGATGCCGTGGATACCGCGCTTTGCGGTGTAGCCGGTGGTCACGCTGGCCATAAGGATCAGCACATTCTTCTGGCGGATGTGGGGCTGAATATTGTCACGGAAGACCATCTGGTTATAGGAGTTGTATTCCGGCTCGATGATACAGATCTTGTCCGCCTCGGACAGTGCTCCGAGATTGGCAGACAGCTCCTCGGCAAGACAGGCACCGATCAGTGTCATGCCGTCCATACACAAAATGGTATCCACCTTGTAGTGGGTGTAATTTCCGGCCAGAGCCTTGGCGACTGCCTTAGCCTCGGCCAAACGGATCTTTTGGGTGGTGATATCAACATAGTAGTTGATATGGCTGTGGTTTGTAGCAAAGTGGCCTCTTGCGACACGGAGCGGTACATTTCCTCTGCGCACGGGCAGTTCCATGGTTTCAAACATAGCGTTACCTCCAAAATAAAATAAAAAAAGCACCTTCGACCCACCCGAAACCAAGCGTTGTCCGGGTGGTGTGGAAAACGCTTTTTTTCATTGTATAATTGAATGCGCATGAAAGCAAGCCGTAAAGACAAATTTGAAAGCCAAAGAATTCATGGTCATTTTGTTTAATTTATACAATGAAAATTGTGCGATACACCAAAGGTCTGTAAAGGTCGCATTCTGTTCTTCCATTTTGAAATGCGAAGTTGTATAATTATAATGCGTGATTACGGAATTTGGGGTTTCCCAATTCATATATTAGGAGGAAACAAAATGAATGCAGTGACTTTGCATCTCAGCCCTGAGCGCAGACAGGCGCTTGACAAGGGCTTTTTTGATGTCTTCGGTACAAAACCGGAATGCTACTTCTCGGCACCCGGGCGCACAGAGATCTCCGGCAACCATACGGATCATCAGCGCGGGCGTGTGCTGGCAGGTGCTGTCAATCTGGACACGCAGGCAGCGGTTCGGCTCAATGGTACCGGTGTGATCCGGATCCAGTCCAAGGGGTATCCCATGTGTCAGGTGGATCTTGCGCAGCTGCAGCCGGTGGAGTGCGAGATCAATTCCACTCCGGCTCTGGTTCGCGGTGTGGCTGCACGCTTTGCGCAGCTGGGCTGTGAGGTTCGGGGCTTTGATGCATATGCCGAGTCCACAGTCCTGCCGGGTTCCGGACTGAGCTCTTCTGCTGCCTATGAGGTTCTGATCGGCACGATCATCAACCATCTGTTTTTCGATACCAAGGTTTCTCAGCCTGAGATCGCCCAGATTGGGCAGTATGCCGAGAATGTGTTCTTCGGCAAGCCCTGCGGTCTGATGGATCAGACTGCCTCAGCAGTCGGCGGACTGGTCACCATTGACTTTGCAGACAAGGATCACCCGGTGATCCGTCCCGTGGATTTTGATTTCTCCACAACAGGTCATGCTCTGTGCATCATCGACTCCCGTGCGGATCATGCGGATCTGACAGACGAATATGCTGCCGTTACCCGGGAGCTGAAAACCGTGAGTGCCTATTTCGGGAAAGAAGTCATCACCGAGATTGACGAGCAGGATTTTTATGCGGCAATTCCGGAACTGCGCAAGGTCTGCACCGACCGCGCCATCATGCGCACGATCCATGAATACAACGAAAACCGACGGGTGCCACAGCAGGTGGAATGTCTGGAAAAGGGCGATTTTGAAGGGTTCCTGAGGCTGACAAAGGAATCCGGTTTCTCCTCTTGGATGTACCTTCAGAATGTGATCCCTCTGGGGTATGTGGAGCAGCAGGCGATGGCGGTGGCACTGGGGCTGTGTGAGCATTATTTGCAGGGCAGAGGTGCTTACCGTGTCCATGGCGGCGGCTTTGCCGGAACGGTACAGGCATTCGTCCCCATGGATCTTCTGGAGTCGTTCCGCACCGGGATCGATGCGGCATTGGGCGAGGGAGCCTGTCATGTACTGGATATCCGTCCTCAGGGCGGCGTAAAAATGGAGGTATAACAATGCAGATTGAAACATATATCGACGCTTTGGTGTCTTATGCCATGAACACCGGTCTTGCCATGCCGGAAGACCATATGGTGCTGCAGAACCGCCTGCTTGAGGTTCTGGGGAAGGATGAATACAAGGAAAGTCACGAGGAGCAGCCGGAGGATCTGGAAGAGATCCTGAAGGGGATCCTGGACTATGCCTGTGCAAACGGACTGTGCGAGGACAATATCACCGCACGGGATCTGTTCGACACCAAGGTCATGGGTCTGCTGACCCCGATGCCCAGAGAGGTGATCCGCACGGTTCGGGAAAAATATGCGCAATCTCCCAAGCTTGCAACAGACTATTATTACAAGCTCAGCTGTGACTCCGACTATATCCGCCGCTACCGCATTGCAAAAGATATGCGGTGGAAGTATGCGTCGGAATATGGCGATATGGATATCACCATCAACCTATCCAAGCCCGAAAAAGACCCCAAGGCGATCGCAGCGGCGAAGAATGCACCCCAGTCCAGCTATCCCAAGTGCCAGCTGTGTGTTGAAAATGAGGGCTATGCCGGAAGAATGAACCATCCTGCCCGTCAAAATCACCGGGTGGTGCCCATCACCGTCAAGGGCGAGGACTGGTGCATGCAGTATTCCCCCTATGTGTACTATAACGAGCACTGCATCGTCTTCAATCAGCAGCACACCCCCATGAAGATCGATCGTTCGGCGTTTGAAAAGCTCTTGGATTTTGTGGGAACCTTCCCCCATTACTTCGTGGGTTCCAATGCGGATCTGCCCATCGTGGGCGGCTCAATCCTGAGCCACGAGCATTTTCAGGGCGGTCATTATACCTTTGCCATGGAAACGGCACCGGTGGAGCAGAAACTCTCCTTTGCAGGCTTTGAGGATATCGAGGCAGGGATCGTCAAGTGGCCGATGAGCGTCATTCGTCTGGATGGCAAGGATCCAGACCGGATCGCCGCACTGGCAGAGAAGATCCTGAATGTATGGAGAGGCTACTCTGATCCTGCATGCACCGTCTTTGCGGAAACCGACGGCGAGCCCCACACTACCATTACCCCCATAGCACGCAGACGCGGTGAGCTGTTTGAACTGGATCTGGTGCTGCGCAACAACCTGACAACGCAGGAGCATCCTCTTGGTGTGTTCCATCCCCATGCAGACAAGCACCACATCAAAAAGGAGAATATCGGTCTGATCGAGGTCATGGGACTGGCGGTGCTGCCAAGCAGACTGAAGGGCGAGCTGAGCCGGCTGGCAGAGGCCATCGTTTCCGGAGCAGACATCCGGGCGGATGAGGTGCTGAGCAAGCATGCGCAGTGGGTGGATCAGCTGAAACAGAGCTACACCTTTACAGAGGAAAATGCCATGGAGATCCTCCTTCAGGAAACCGGAAAGGTATTTTCTCAGGTACTGGAAGATGCCGGTGTGTATAAGAATACACCGCAGGGCCGGGATGGCTTTAATCGATTTGTCGCAGCAGTCAATGCTTAATCAAAAATCCCCGGAAAAGAATTCTTTTCCGGGGATTTTTCAGATCTCTTTGTACATGCCGGCGGCATCGTCTTTGCGAACTGTTTCAGCGACCTGCAGCACTTCCACTGCGAGGGTGCGGCTGCCCAGTGCGATCTCGATCTTATCGCCGACCTTGACATCATAGGATGCCTTGACTACTCGTCCGTTTACGCTGATGCGGCCGTTGTCACAGGCTTCGTTGGCCACGGTACGGCGCTTGATCAGACGGGAAACCTTCAGATATTTATCAAGCCGCATAGAGCATCTCCTTACTTGCCGATCAGATCCTTCATTGCCTTGCTGGCCTTGAACACAGGAACCTTGGTGGCAGGGATCTCGATGGCAGCCTTGGTGTGGGGATTGCGGCCGGTGCGTGCCTCACGAACCTTGACATCAAAGGTGCCAAAGCCGGACAGCTGAACCTTCTCGTCGTTCATCAGGGAATTGGTGATCGCATCCAGTGCGGCATTGATCACGCGTTCGGTATCTTTTTTGGTCAGACCGGAATTCTCCGCTGCCAGAGTGATCAGTTCGGTTTTGTTCATATATGGTTACCTCTCTCTTAAGGATGATAGATTGGGTATTACCCTAACACATTCAGACGGGAAATGCAAGTAGATTTGAAAGAAAAGTGCATATTTTTGATGATTAAGCGTCCAAATGCAGAAAATGAGCGATTTTTTCGCCTTTCGGGAGCAGCATGCAGTCCTCCTTGGTGATGGCTCTGAGCTTGACCACGCACAGGACATAGACGATGCCGCCTGCGGCAATGGGAACACCGCACAGCATCAGCTTGCCGAGAGAAGTACCCAATGTGAAGAACCGGCCGATCAGATAATACACGCCCAACACCACACCGGACATGACCAGTGCGCTTGCCAAAGGCTTGAGCATATTCCGGATCATCTTCGGCGGCTCGGCAATGACCCGGTTCATAGCAAACAGGTTCAGGACGGTGATGCACAGGAAACAGCAGACCGAAGCGATGGGAACGCCCAGAATATTGATGGCAGTGTTTCCAGACAGGATAAATACGCACACCAATTTCAGAATACCGCCAATGAACATGTTGATTACAGGCAGGCTCACATGACCATGTGCCTGCATGATGGTATTGGTTAACATAACCGTCGAGTTGAAAATTATGCACAGTGACAGCACCCGCATCAGATTTGTGGCAAGGGTCAGATCGCTGCCCTTGTAGCCGCCCAGAAGAGCCATTACAGGTTCCGCCAGTACACACAGTCCGAAGGCACAGGGCATGGAGATCAGCGCAGTGATCCGGGATGCGGACTCTTCCGTGCTGCGCACCTGATCGTTCCGGCACAGGGTCAGGGCACTGGTGATCGCAGGGATGGCAGAAACCGTGATCGGGGTGATGAACGCACAGGGCAGATTGAAGATCGTCTGGGACATATTGAAAATGCCCTTCATGGAGTCTGCCATATCCTGAGTAAATCCGGTGGACAACAGCTGGGTCATGTAGACCTTAACTTCCATCATGGTGATGATCTGAAGACCGGCAGAGCCGATGGTGATGGGGACAGCGATCCGCAGGAGTTCTCTGGCGATATCACTGTAACGCTCAACGGGCTGAGCAGGGTCACCTTCGTCCAGTGCGTGATAAGCCTTGCGGAACAGACCGAACAGGTAGATGGTCGTGACAAAACAGCCGACGGTGACGCCTAAGATGGCACCGCCTGCCGCAAGAGGAATGGATTTTGTGAATTTCAGCAGGAAGAAGGCCGCGCCCAGACCCACGATGAGCTTTGTGACCGCCTCAATGACCTGACTGACAGAGGTTGGGATCATGTTGCCCTGACCTTGGAAGAAACCACGGAAGCTGCTGATCATGCACACCAACAGAGCCGACGGCCCCAGAAAGGCGATGGCAGCCCATGCGTTGGGCTGCTGCTGAAATGCGGCAAGCTGCTTGGCAAACAGCACCATCAGCAATGAGCCTACCAGACCCAGCGTTGCGAATATGGTCTGGGCGGTGCGGTAGATGCGTTTCATCTGACGGGTGTTGTTCAGACTGCTTGCGGCAGAGATCATCCGGCTCATCGCGAGGGGAAGTCCGGCGGTAGAGATCATCAGCAGGACGGCATAAATATCATATGCGGTGTTGAAATAGGCAAAGCCTCTTGTTCCGATGATGGAATTCAGAGGGATCTTGTACAGCGCACCGATGATCTTGACAATGGCGGTTGCAAGGGCAAGCAGTGCAGCACCATGGAGAAATGATTGCTTTTTCGTATTAGGCATGGGCATGATCGGACTGCTTGGACGGCTCTTCAAAGAGCTTTGCCATAGCGTAGTTGGTGATTTCCTTCACGGCCTCGGAAAGATCCAAGGTGGGGAATTTTCCGTTTACATACAGTTTTTTGCCGCGAACCATGGTCATGGCCACATCGCCGCCTTTGGCGCTGAAGACCAGTGCATTGACCACATTGTGGCAGGGCATCAGGTGAGGCGCAGAGAAGTCCAGCAGGACAGCGTCGGCATCCATGCCTTCCTTGATCATGCCGCAGCAGTCGGCACGACCCTGCGCCCGTGCGCCGCATACTGTTGCCATCATCAGCGCAGCCTGCGCAGGGAAGGCATCGGCCTGCCCCTTGGCGGCACGGACACTCATGGCGGTGGCACGCATTACCTCAAACAGATCGAGGTTTCCTGCCTCGATGGCACCGTCGCTGCCCAGCGCAACATTCATGCCTGCTTGCAGGCATTCGGTAATGGGGGCGCAGCCACGGCCCTGCTTTGCATCCGCCATGGGAAGAACCACGGCAGAGGCTTTGTGTTTGCCCAGGATCTTGCGGTCGGTATCGCTCAGCGCATTGCAGCCGGCTGCGGTAACGGGGACATCCAGCACTCGGTGACAGCTGAGCAGCTCGGTCTGGCTCAGACCGGTGCGCTCCTCGCAGGAGTCGGCCTCTTGCTGACTTTGCGCCAGATGGGTCTGGAAACCCAGACCGTTTTCTGCGGCGTAATCGGCAAGGCTTTCCCACAGGGGGTAGTTGCTGGTGTATTCTGCATAGATGCCGGCGTCGATCTTGATGCGGCCGTTGTCGTAGTTGTGCCACTTTTCCACCACACGGCGCATTTCTGCGCACTGCTCATCCGTATGGAAGTCAAACTCTTCACACTGGTCAATGAACCGATAAGAGGATAGGGCAATGTTGGCTTTCATGCCGCTCTGAGCGATGACCTCAGCGGTTGCATTGGGGTAATAGTACAGATCCGATACGGAGGTGATGCCGAAACGAAGACATTCGGCAACGCCCAGTGTTGCGGCAGCCTTTGCGCAGCGGGAGTCCATCCTTGCCTCCTTCTGCAGCTGCGCCTCCAGAGCCTCGGTGATGCTCAGCTCGTCACAGTAGCTGCGCAGCAGGGTGGTGGCCAGATGGGTATGGCAGTTGATCAGTCCGGGGATCAGAACCATGCCGGTTCCGTCGATGATCTCTGCCGGCTGCTCCTTGGGAGGGACTTTTGCGATGTGGACGAATTTTCCGTCGGTGATGCCTACATAGCCGCCGAAGAAAACATCGTTGCGTTCATTCATGGTCACGATGGTGACATTTGAGATCAAGGTATCCAAGTTATATGCTTCCTTTCATCAGTTCGAAGAGTTCTTCCTTTTGCCTGAGGACATCGTCGAGCATCTGGATGTACTGTTCAGGGAATTTCGGGTTGTGGAACCGCTTGATAGAGCCGTCCGGGAAGGTCACCTTATTCATTCCGCCGCCTCCGACGGAAATGACGGTGTGCAGCTCCTCCATCATGTAGATGTTATAAAGACATTCGGTATCCGGCTTGCACCAACCCACATTTTCAAAGCTGCCGGACATGTATTTCTGTCGGTAGAGGTAGTAGGGGACATAGCCGGCGGAGCGAAGGGCATCCTCGGCATAATCCACCATCCGAGCCACCTCTTCCTGAGAGGACAGCCCCTTGCGGTTTTCGTAGAGATCCGCGCCCTTCTTGATCGCCAGAGTGTGGACGGTGATATTATCGGGGGACAGGGCGATGACGCGGTCAAGGGACTCCTGAAATCCGGAGAAACCATCCGTAGGCAGACCTGCGATGAGATCCATGTTGATCCCGCGAAATCCTGCATCCACAGCCTGATGATATGCAGTCACGATATCCTGAGCGGTGTGGATCCTGCCACAGGCTTTCAGCACAGAGTCGATCATAGTCTGGGGATTGATGCTCATGCGGTCGGCGCCGCACTGGGCAATGGTATTCAGCTTTTCCGGCTGAAGGGTGTCGGGACGGCCGCCTTCCACGGTGAATTCCAAGCATCGGCTCAGGTCAAAGGACTCCTTGATGCAGGTGATGAGTGAGCGCATCTGCGATGCGCTCAGTGTGGTGGGAGTGCCGCCTCCGATATAGATAGTACGAAGTTTCCGTCCGGAATTTTCCAATAATTTTCCGGTGTGGCGGATCTCGGTGAGAAGTGCCTGTAAATACGGCTCTATCAGTTCGGTGCGCTTGCCGATGGTTCTGCTGACAAAGCTGCAATAACTGCATCGGGTCGGACAGAACGGGATCCCCACATACAGCGACACATCGGTCGGCTCCAAAAGGGCAGCTGCCTTGACCGTTGCCTGAGAGCAGTCGAGTGCAAGCGCTCGGCGCTGCGGGGAAACAAAATAGACATCCCGCAGGATGCGGTCTGCCGAGCGCAGAGTGCCGCCCTCCAGCAGATGCTTTGTGGCAATCTTGGTGGGACGGACTCCGGACAAAGCGCCCCAGGCCGGAGCCTCCTGCAGCAGCGGCAGTGCCGCCAGATAATAGCTCTGCTGCAGGATCTGCCGGCGAAGGCGCACGGTTTCGTCACAGACCTTCAGCCGTTTGGAGGCAGAGCTCACCCTGCCGTCTTTGAAGATCCGTGTGGTAGCGGTAAGCCAGACCCTGCTGCGGTGCAGGGTGGAAACGGCGCCGTTGTCATCAAAGACTTCTTCGGTGTTTTCCATGGGCTCCAGAGGGAACAGCGCCATCTGGAGCTGTTCCACCGCATATCGGTCATCGTGACCGATCAGTTTCAGTTTCATAGGATGCCTCCCAAATAGGGGTTAAACTTCTTTTCATAGGTTAGATCCGACTCGGGGCCGTGACCGGGATGGATGGTGCAGGACTTGTCCAGAGAGGCCAGATGCTGAAGACTCAGGCGCATTTCGTGGGGATCTCCGCCGGGCAGATCCGTCCTGCCGCAGGAGCCTGCAAACAGGGTGTCGCCGGTGAACAGATCCTCACCAAAGTCCAGACATACGGAACCGGGGGTGTGTCCCGGGGTTGCATGAACCGTAAAGGTAAGTCCTGCAAGGGTGAGGGTGTCCCCGTTTTGGTAGGTGTCGGTATAGTACAGCTTGCCGGCGGTGAACATATGGGGCATGGACTCCTCGGCCTGATTGATATAGACCAACCACTGCGTTTTGGAGGCCAGAGCCTTTACTGCGCCTACATGATCAAAGTGACCGTGGGTCAGCAGGATGGCCTCTACCTCGCACGAGAGCTCCTGCACCTGCCGGAGAATGGTATCTGCCTCATAGCCTGGGTCGATGACCAGACATTTCCCGCCGATGGCTGAATAGAGAATATAGGTGTTGGTCTGATAGTCCCCTAAGGGTAGACGGATGATCTTCATTAGCCTCTCCTCCGATCCAGCAGCTCATCGGTATCGAGGATCAAGGTAACGGGGCCGTCGTTGATGGACTCCACCTTCATATCCGCACCGAATTGACCGTGCTGAGGTTCGTATCCCAGTTCCCGGCACAGCTCCAGAAAGCGCTCGTACATGGCATTTCCCAGTTCCGGGCCGGCGGCGCCGGTGAAACTGGGCCGGCGGCCCTTGCG
>JARHYV010000013.1 GCA_029258495.1 Faecousia sp.
CAGATACAAACGCATCTCCCTGTCCGTCTGCCAGTGCCTTCAAGCCCACCACCATAGAAGATCCTTTGCGCTTGTGCAGCACCGTACCCGGATCGTCGTGCATATCCACAACATCATCCGCGTTCGCTATTTCCACACCTTCCGGCAAATCGTGGTAACCGTACTTTTCCAGTACCTCCAGGATCTCTTCTCCGCGTCCCACAAGGGTCACCTGAGTGTCAAAAGCCTTTACGGCATCCAACGCACCCAGTACAGCTGCCTCGGGAGCATTGTCGCCGCCCATTGCGTCAAGAATAATCTTCATACCACACCTCTTTCTGTCTTATAGTCCCTTTTTGATCAATTCGTCAATGATATCCAGACTTCTCATTGAGATGGCTAGGTTCTTTTCCGCTTTCTTGCGGATACGCTTTTCCAGCGGTGCAATGATGCTGAAATTAACATTCATCGGCTGAAAATCCGTGATCCGCTCATCGCTGATATACAGCCCCAATGCGCCGATCGCCGTTTCCTTGGGGAATTCCACCGGCTCCTTCCCCTGAACCTTGGCTGCCATTGCAACTGCTGCCAAAAAGCCCGAGGCTGCCGATTCCACATACCCCTCAACACCGGTCATCTGTCCGGCAAATGCAACCATCGGATTCCGACGGTCTGCATAGAACCGATCCAGAAGTTTTGGGGAGCACAGGAAGGTGTTGCGGTGCATCACGCCATAGCGCACATATTCTGCATTCCGAAGTGCCGGGATCATGGAAAAGACGCGTTTCTGTTCCCCAAATTTCAGATGGGTCTGGAAACCGACCAGATTGTAGACACTTTTCGCCGCATTGTCCTGACGCAGCTGAACCACGGCATAAGGCTCCTTGCCTGTCTTCGGATCTACAAGCCCCACAGGCTTCAGCGGGCCGTATCGCAATGTATCAAATCCCCGGCGTGCCATTACCTCAACGGGCATGCACCCTTCAAAGACATTCTTGTCCTCAAAACCGTGAACTTCTGCTTCCTGTGCAGAAACAAGCTCCTTGATAAATGCCTCGTACTCTTCTTTGTTCATGGCACAGTTGACATAATCCGCATTTCCACGATCATAGCGGGACTGCCACCAAGCAAGCTCCATGTCTACACTCTCCGCCGTCACAAGCGGAGCTGCGGCATCGAAGAAATGCAGATAATCTGTATGCCCAAAATACGCCCCGATGGCATCACTCAGCGCATCACTGGTCAACGGGCCGCTCGCAACGATCACCGGCCCATCCGGCATCTCGGTCACTTCCTCATGACGCACCGTAATATTGGGGTGATTTTTGATTTTCTCCGTTACAAGCGCAGAGAACCCCTGACGATCCACCGCCAGTGCTCCGCCGGCCTCTACACGGGTTTCCTCTGCACAGGCGAGGATCAGGCTTCCCAGACGGCGCAGCTCCTCCTTCAGAAGGCCAACTGCATTTTCCAGTCTGTCACCTCGCAGGGAGTTGGAGCACACCAATTCTGCAAAGCCATCCGTATGGTGCGCCGGAGTCGACTTGATGGGCCGCATCTCGATCAGATCAACCTGGATCCCTCGTTCTGCCAGCTGCCATGCAGCCTCAGAGCCTGCAAGCCCCGCACCGATTACCGTTACCTTGTTCATGCATCCGTCTCCTTCTTGGCTGCTTTCTTTGCAGCAGTCTTCTTTGTGGAGGTTTTCTTAGCCGCTGTCTTTTTTGTCGTCTTTTTGGCAGCGGTTTTCGTCGTTTTCTTCTTTGCGGTTTTCTTGTCGTCCTTTTCCTCCGGGATCTCCTCTACTACAGCCGTTTCGGGATCGCCATGCTCTGTGGTGACTTTTCTCCGATAACCGCGCTGATCCTCCGGCAGGAAATTCTTACAAGCCTCATTGATGCAGAACGGTTTCATTCTGCCCTTGCCGGATTTCTTGAACAGGGTCTGACCGCATTCCGGGCAATCCTCAGCAGTAGGCACATCCCAGCTCATAAAGCCGCACTCTGCACCACGCTCACATGCATAGTATGCAAAGCCGCGCTTTGACTTGCGCTTGAGCATGCCGCTGCCGCATTTGGGACAGCGACCGGGCATTCTCTCCACAATGGGTTTCGTAAAGCGGCAATCCGGGAACCCAGGGCACGCAAGAAATCTGCCGAACCTGCCGCTCTTAATTACCATGTTCTTGCCGCACAACTCACAGATCTCGTCGGTTTCTTCCTCGGGAACCTTCAGTCGGACACCTTCCAGAGCTGTTTCCGCATCCTCCATCTCCTTGTGGAATTGACCATAGAAATCAGAAAGCAGCTGTTTCCAGTCCTGCTTGCCCT
>JARHYV010000266.1 GCA_029258495.1 Faecousia sp.
TCGTGCTCTGCGCAGTGATGATTGCTGCTCTTGCACTGACCGGATGCGGGAACAGCACCCCTGAGGAAACCTCCATTCCCACCGAGTCTACCGCTGTCACCGAGTCCCTGGCTGCAACAGATCCCTCCTCTTCTGCCACCCAAGCTGATGTAACTGTTTTGGGTACCGGCGCTACCACCTTGAATTTTATGACCACGGATCTGGACGGCAAGGAAACCCATTACGAGATCCATACCGACAAGAAGACCGTCGGCGAGGCACTCTTGGAAAACAAACTGGTAACCGGTACCGTGGGCGAATTCGGTCTGATGGTCGAGTCCGTAAACGGTCTTGCTCTGGATTTCAATGAGGATGGCATGTACTGGAGTTTCCTGATCAATGGCGAATACGCACAGACCGGCGTAGATGCAACCGAGATCGTCGAGGGAACCAGCTACTCCCTTGTCCCTGCCATGGGCTGAGCCGTACAACGCAGGCAAAACACGGTATTTATGCTCGGCAAGCAAGCTGAATGAGCCGACCGGGGGCAGTCCTTTGAAAAGGACTGCCCCCGGTGATCTGTATGATCCAATTTATATTGCAATATACCCAAAAACAAGTCATCATGATCTACATGCAAATTACAGCATTCATCTTGACATGTGTCATTTCGGGACATATACTGAGAGCGAGGAGTCATTTGATTTCGGTGCGCCCTTTCCCTGTCGGAGAAGAGCATTCTGCCGACAACTGACTCCTCGCCCATTCTATTTTGGCATCTTGATATGCAGGGAGGACATTATGAAACGGTACATTCCTTACGAAAAGCTTTCTAAAAAAGAACAGAGAAAAATCGATCTGAGCCATCGTGGGTCATGGGGTGATATCAATCCTGTGACACGCAAGCCCGAAAACAGCAAAGCATACAACCGCAAAAAGACCCGGAATTGGAGGCACGAGCTGCCACATTCCGGGTCTTTATTTTTTATGGTCATATGGGTTTCCTTCCTGCCGTGCCGTTTTTGAAAATCTGCAACACATGTATGTTTTGAGCGCACTCCCGAATGTCCGGAAGTGCGCTCTCAAGGAAAATTCACATCACGCTCGATAGAAGGTGTTCCCACCCACGAACTCACGGATCAAGCTGGTCGGTGGGATCTCATCATCCACACTCGCCTCCTGAACAAAATTCAGGATCTTGACCATCGCACGAACCTCATCGTAGTAGGGATCCTCCGGCTGAACCGCAGTCAACAGTGGATAAATGTGCTTTTTCAGCACGGCAAGCTCATAAAGCGTTGAGCTGTTGAAGATGACATCCGCATTTTCCTGATACGGGAAAATCCATCTTCTTTCCCCCCGCTGCACCGAGTCCCACATAGACAGCGTATGCTCCACCGAAGATCCTCTTGTTTCGTAATCACGGACTGTGCGCCGCAGCAAGCGAAGATAACTGGTGGGGATCCGATTATGATTGTCCAAATTCAGTGGGATCAGTGCACTGACATACATTTTGAAAATCAGCGAAGGATCTACATGCTCCGGGTGCAGCGCAGGATTGAGCGCATGCAAGCCCTCAACGATGACAACGCTGTCGTCTGCAAGCTGCATGCGGTTTCCATGCCACTCGCGCAAGCCTGTCTTGAAATTGAATACAGGGATCTCAACGGACTCCCCTGCCAGCAATTTCCGCAGATGCTCTTTGAACAACTCCGTATCGATGGTATTGATATGCTCCAGATCCAGTTTACCGTCCGGCCCCGGTGCAATCAAATGGCGGTCGATATAATAGTCATCCAGACTCATCAGTACGGGACGCATCCCGTGGACTCTCAGCTGAACCGCCAGTCTGTTGGCTGAGGTGGTTTTGCCGGAGGAGCTGGGGCCTGCCAACATGACCGCCTTGGCGCCGCGCTCACAGACCATATCCGCAATCT
>JARHYV010000084.1 GCA_029258495.1 Faecousia sp.
CCCATGATACGGAATAGAACTGCTGCCCCTTGCTCCTTAACTCAGAAAGTCGATAGATAGCAGTATACAGACGAACCAGTTCGTACCATGTGATCCGTCCGACGATGCCATCCGGTGTCAAGCCAAAAATTTCCTGAAATTTCTTCACAGATGCCTCAGTTTTTGGCCCGAAGATCCCATCGGCTGCCGGAATTTTCGGGATGGCAGGATAGCTTTGGGAAATTCGATTCAGCTCAGCCTGAAGAACGACCACATCCGGCCCGGTACTTCCCTGCCGGAGCGGGGCGCCGGGATAGGAGGACTGAGTACCTCGAATGGGTGCGTTTTCAACGATCTCAAAATCTCCGTAGTACCTTCTGAGGATCTCAACACTGTTCAATCCTTGCTGCGCCAGTCTTTGGCTGCCCCACTGACTCAGACCTTCACAGGTGACAGTGGTTCCGTTGCAGAACTTTGCAGCCAGAGGCTCCACAAATCCGGGACGGCGGAGATAGTCATTATATAGCTCATCCGCCAAACGGGATATGTTCTCAAAATAGCTCCGTCCATTCACAAAATATTGATCGATGGCTGTGGAGCTTGTGATATCAAAGGGATAGCCACGGCTCCGGTAGTATTCGGTGTATATGCGGTTCAGCGCGAATGATACGATCGCATAGATATTTGCTCGCAGCGCAGCCTCATCCCATGTGGGGTAGATCTCGCTGGATGCGACATTTTTGATATAATCCACAAAGGGGACGGTCACATTTGGGGCATCGGAATTGGGCGAGCCTAGGTGAACGGTAATGTTTCTCGGAATGTAGGGGATCACAGCAGGCATTTACCCACCTCCTTAAAGATCCTGAGGCGGTGTATCGAATATTTCCGCATCATTCCATTTCCCGGGAAGTTCAGACAGAGGGATCAGGGATAGTTCCTGCAGAGTGACAACATCTTCGAATACCTGCACACCCCGTGCGAGGATCTGCTCGTAGTTTTCGGCTCTGGCATAGATATTTACTGTGGTAAATCCGGACTTTCCTGTGTCCGGTGCTTGGGTGTTCGATGCGTTTGGGACTTTTATGACCACCGGTGTAGCATTTCCGCTCTGATCTGTGACCCTCAGAGCAAGCAGTTTCCCGTCGTCATCGAGGACAGATATGGCGACATCTTCTAATGGGATCTGCGCCCTTGAGGTAAATGCTTTCACTTGTATGTATCCGACTCCTGGCAAAACATACCACTCCTTTCTTGGTTCGCAAATATGTTATGCCGTTTATCGGATTTGTGTGCATGCTTACAAAAAGCCTTTCATCTGCTGAATGTTGCAGATCTCGGTTTCCAGCATTTTTTGAGCCAGTTCTGCTACGGCAGGCTGCGGATCACGGCAGTTTTTGATGTTTTGCAGGGACTCAATCATACCTCTTGTGTTGCCTTGGATCATCATCCCTGCAATTTTGGAATCCCGGTTTCCTGTCATCAGCCGGCTTCTGGAAGCCATTTCTGTCATGCTCCGTGCCAGAGGATTGAGATTGGTCATGTGATACCCCTGACTTCGTGCAAGGGCGGCTGCCTGCTGTTCGATGGCAACATATTCCTTGCGCTGTGATTTGAGCGCCTGACGCAGTGCCGGCTGATGGGTCTTTGGCATCACAGCGTGGATGCCGCTTTGGCCCATTTGTGCTGCTTTCATAATTTGGTTTAGTAATTGCTGGTTATCGATCATAAATATCACCCTTTTATGTTATTCC
>JARHYV010000198.1 GCA_029258495.1 Faecousia sp.
GACAAACTTGACTTCGTCACAGTACCAGTCATCAGCGTAGATATCGCCAAACGGCATCCCTGTGGATGACGGAGGCACAAAATCAGTAGAATTGTCCCACCGAGCCTTCAGCGTGACATTTTTGGTCACCTCTGTACTGAAAGAAACAGCTCTGGGAGAAACAGATGCATTATTCTCCTCCGTAAGGATCCATCCTGTAAAGGTCTGCCCCTTTGCCTTCGGTACCGGCAAATTTCCGAGAACATCACCATACTGGCGATACTCAATACGATCGCCGGAAATGGATTCATCAAATTCCATTATAATGCTTGCAAAATAGGGCAGAGATCCATTCGGTCTGACATAGCGGATCACATCATTCTGAAATTCAGGAGAATGGATCAGATGCTCTGGGCCGGGTTTAGACGGAAGATAATACTCACCCTTCAGGAAAATCAGAGCCTCTCGGATCCTTCTCTGAGCCAAACCATACCAAGGTGTGGTATCAACATGACACCACTGACCGAACGCATTCAGAAAATCGATCTCAGTAGTAGGATTCTTCAGCCAAGATGCCAGATTACTTCCAAAGAACCAAGAAGTGCCTACATTGTATGTAAAGCAAACCAGTGCATCAAACTGATTCTGGCTAGGCTGCTTTTCCAGGGTATTGACCATGAAGTTATTCACAAATTTCTCGAAGTATGCAACCTCATTTTTCAGTCTTCTCTCAGCCTCTTCATATCCAGCCTTGCCATCCGGCAAAACCTCAGACGCATAGGACTTGGTGCCATAACCAATAGAATACTGTGTATTATCCGCATAGGCCTTCTGCGTATAGCCTTCTGTCACCTTCAGGACATCAATTACCATTTGGCTTGCCTGCATTCTCTGATAGCCGCCTGAGCCGATATCTGCAAGTCCCAGTGATCGTTGCTGCCGCTGGGCAATCAGCATGTCGTCTGACGCAAATGCCTGCATCGGCAGCAGCGCCGCCACCATGACGATGACCAGAATCATTGAAATACATTTTTTCATTCTAGAATCTCCTTATAATCAGACATAAATCATCTACAAAAATGAGATCCCGTTAATTATAACAAAATGTAACCTTTTGTCAAGTCCTAAAGGAAAAGATTGGCATATTTATCAAAATTAATCTTTTTGGGGAATTATTTCATATATTTCTGAATCCAATCATACACAAACTGATAAACTTCATCGCGGTTCAGCTCGTTCAGGATCTCGTGCCTGCACAGGGGAAACAATTTGCATGTGACATCCTGCATCCCGGTCGTCTTAAACTTTGCTGCCGCAGTCTGGACACCCTTGCCGTAGTCACCTACCGGATCATCTCCGCCTGCAACAAACAGGATCGGAAGTTTCCTGTTCATGCGTTCCAAATTTTCTTTTTTCTGATTATAAATAATTCCGCCCAGCATATCCCGGAGCAGTCCGGCACAAGGTGTAAACCCACACATGGGATGAACCAGATACTGATCCACAATGGATGCATCTCTGGTCAGCCAGTCACTTTTCGTTCTTTGATGCTCGACACGCTTGTTGAAACCGCCAAACATCATGGATTCCAGTCGTTTGCTCGGTGTACGCTCACCAGAAGTTGCGCAGATGGTCTTCGCGGTCAAATATCCAGTTCTCAACACAACCTCCGGCATCCAGCCTGTACCGCAGATGACTGCGCCTGTCAGATCCAACTCGGGATACTTGCACAAGATCGTTCTTGTGATAAACGACCCCATAGAATGTCCGAAAATAAAATATGGCTTATCTGAAAATTCCGCTCTGGTCATCCTGAACAGCTGAACGGTATCCCGGATCACCGCATGCCAGCCGCCATCAAAATACCCTTTTGTTCCGCCGTGGTCAATAGATTTTCCATGACCCATATGGTCCTCCGCTACAACAAGGACCCCCTTTTCATTCAAAAACTCTGCAAAATGGTCATAACGCTCTATATACTCCGCGATACCATGTACGATTTGGACAACTGCCTTTACTTCTCCGTCCGGAGTCCAACGGCAGGCATGGATCTTGCCTGCTCCACATGAATCATAATAAAAATCGGTACGCATTTTCCATCCTCCTTGATATTAGAAATTCTGCTTTCTCTGTGAATTTCATCACAGCATCATCATATCATAAACAGACCAATTCGCAATAGGCTTTCATGTTTTTTCAAGAAACTTTGTCAAAATACTTGTAAAGCAATATCCAGATTGGTATACTGTAAATCACTGTGATCTTATCTGAGAGGAGCATCTCAATGAAAGAACGGTTACTTCTGGAGCTGGCAATGAATCTGGGTTATTCTCTTGCTATGTCAGGAGCCGAAACATATCGAATCGAAGAGAGTATCGTCCGTGTCCTCAGGGCTTATGGCTACGAGGCCGAGGCTTTTGCGATTCCAAATTGTCTGACCATCAGCATGATGACAGACGATGGAACGCCTATGACCCAAATGCGCCGTATCGGAAATCACGGCAATAATCTGGATGCCGTCGAACGCCTGAACAATCTGAGCCGGAAGATCTGTTCCTCGACTCCGGAGCCCGAAACAGCTCTGCAATGGTTTCAGGATACGCAGGAGCATGGTGCCTGTTTCCACAACTGGGGCAAGGCAACCGGATATTTTCTGGGAGCATTTGGGTTTGGTATCTTCTATGGCGGCAGTCTTGCCGATGCCTTAGGTGCCGGTTTGTGCGGACTTCTGATTTTTGCCATAGATCTATGGATGGATCGGCTCGGCTCTACACAGTTTATCCGAACCATTTTCGCCGCCTTTTGCAGTTCCCTCTTAGCATACTTCCTCCAGGCATTGGGACTTGTTCACGGTGCTGATTCGGCGATCATCGGCGCACTGATGCTTTTGGTACCGGGTCTGCTCTTTACAAATGCCATGCGGGATATCATGTATGGTGACACCAATTCCGGAATCAACCGAATCGTTCAAGTATTTTTGATCTCTATTGCCATTGCATTGGGAACAGCAGGTTCTCTCAAAATCGCCCATGTCTTTCTGGGCGACAGCGCTGTGATTGAGGCCGGCATGCATTCCCCGCTGATCCAGAATCTGGCAAGCTTTATCGGTGCGATTGGATTTTCCATCTACTTCAATATTCACGGTCCCGGCGGTTTGCTGTGCGCACTTGGTTCCGTCTTTGCATGGAGTTCCTATCTGATCACCGTCCGTTTCACCAACAATGTTGTCTGGGGGAATCTGGTCGCCGCTATGATCGGTGCACTCTATGCAGAAACCATGGCGCGGATCCGTAAATATCCCGCTATTTCTTATCTGGTGGTGTCGATTTTTCCACTTCTCCCCGGTGCCGGTGTATATTACACAATGACATACGCCGTTCAGGGGCAAACCGATAAATTTGCCGAACACGGAATGTTGACTGCTGCGATCGCCGGCTCTATTGCGTTGGGTATCCTCCTTGTTTCCTCCGCCTTCCGTCTTGCAACAGCCAAAAGAAGAACTTCCCCATCTGCAAAATGCTCTTAACAACTCATACAGCAGCAAAAGACCCTCCGGAATAACCGGAGGGTCTTTTATTAAATCATTGAAAGGAATTCATCCTCTGAAAGGATCGGAATGCCCAACTCCCTTGCCTTTCGCTCTTTGGAACCCGCATTTTCGCCGACTACCACATAAGTGGTCTTTTTGGATACCGAACCCGAGACTTTTCCGCCAAAGAGTTCGATCTTTTCACTGGCCTCATCACGAGTAAACTTCGTGAGCGCACCGGTCAGTACAAATGTCATACCCGCAAAACGGGCATCCGTGATCTGACGCTGACTTTGAAAATTGACACCTGCATCCCGGAGCCGCTCCACCATTTCCTTTGCCTGAGGCTGCGCAAACCACTCCAGAATATTCTGTGCTGTGATCTGGCCTACATCATCAATATTCGTCAATTCCTCGATGGATGCCGCCATCAGCGCATCCATGCTGCCGAATGCAGCAGCAAGGGTTTTGCCGGCTTTGCTGCCAACCTGCCGAATTCCCAACGCGAAAATCAAACGGCTGAGATCTCTGGATTTACTCTCTTCAATCGACTTCAGCAGTTTTTTAGCGGCGGTTGTTCCGTTCTTCCAGAGGCTCTTCACCTCGTCCAGTGTCAAATAATATAAATCCGCAGGTGTGCGGATGACCCCCTTTTCAATCAGGGCATCAACAATGGCACTGCCCAGACCGTCGATATCCATGGCATCTCTGCTTACAAAATGGGCAATATTCCGGCTCAACTGCGCAGGGCAATCCGGAGAAGTGCACCGCAGAAATGCCCCGTCCGGATCCCGTTCTACATGACCGCCGCACACCGGACAAACCGATGGCAGATGGTAAGGTTTTGCATCAGCCGGTCGCTTGGAAAGATCCACCTCCAGAATTTCCGGGATGATCTCTCCTGCTTTGCGGATGGAAACCGTATCACCAATACGGATATCGAGTTTGGTGATGAAATCCTGATTGTGCAGTGTGGCATTGGTAACCGTGGTTCCCGCCAGACGAACTGGACGAACCACTGCCTTCGGGGTCAACACACCGGTTCTGCCCACTTGGATCAGGATGTTCTCTACCTGTGTCTGCTTGATCTCCGGCGGATACTTATAAGCTACCGCCCATTTGGGAAATTTGGCGGTGGCTCCGATCGCCTCACGCTGAGCAAGGCTGTTCACTTTGATCACCGCACCATCAATGTCGCAGGAGAGATTTTCCCGCGTTTCATTGATCTCGAAGACGCGCCTTATAACATCATCCGGCTGTGACAGGATCTGAGCATCGATCACTTTAAAGTGACGCTCCTGCAAATAGTCCAAAGACTGCCTGTGACTTTCAAATTCTGCGCCATCGCTGTATTGCACATTGAAAATAAGGATATCCAATTTGCGCTGAGCCGCAAGTTTCGGATCCAACTGCCGCAGAGAGCCGGCAGCTGCATTTCTGGGATTTGCAAACAGCGGCTGTCCCATCGCTTCCCGTTCCTCATTCAGCGCATGGAATACCCGCTTCGGCATAAAAACCTCACCGCGCACGATCAGACGTCCCGGCGTATTCGGGATCGTCATGGGAATTGCATGAATGGTTTTCAGGTTCTCGGTAACATCTTCCCCAACGCTGCCGTCACCTCTTGTTGCGCCGCGCACAAAAACACCATTTTCATATTCCAATGCCACGGACAGTCCATCGATTTTCGGTTCGACCGAAAAAGACGCACTGGGATAGGTCTGTTTGATCCTGCACAGGAATTCTTCCAGTTCCTCCTGAGAAAAGACATCCTGAAGACTCATCAACGGCACCTGATGCGTCACCTTCTCAAATTGACTCAGCGCCTGTCCGCCCACCCGTTTTGTGGGTGAGTCCGGCAGGATCAATTCCGGATGTTCCCGCTCCAGATCCTCCAGTTCTCTGAGCATCCGGTCATATTCAAAGTCCGGCAGCTGCGGATCATCCAGTACATAATATCGATAGTTTGCAGCATTAAGCTGCTCCGTCAGGAGCCTTATTTGTTCTTTCGGTTCCATAGTTGCCTCCGGTTTGTAAAAAAGTTTGTGGTACATCGCCGACAATGATGGTTTCGGCAACCACCACCTGACTGGAAACAGTGAACGAGTCTGTTCTGCCCAATACCAGTATGGTAACATCCACCATAACATCCATTGTCAGCTGCTGTAATGTTTGGTTGATCCCCGCTTGGGAAAAATAGCTGTTGAATGATGCATCGGAATTGCGGATAGACAGGATCTTGACCGGGATTTCCGGGCCTCTGCCCGACAGGAACTCCGGAAGGATCAGACTGCCTATGGGCACCCCCAGATGATCGGTATCCTGCGCCATGATCTGATCGTTGATAATATTCAGTATATCCGTTTTAAGTCGGTTTACCTCTGCCATGTTTGTTTTCAGGGCAGTGATCTTGCCGTTGAGATCTTTCTCAAAGAAAACAATCCGGTCATACTGGATATTTCCTGCAACGATCTGCTCCAAAATTGCATCATTGATCAGATCCGATGTGATGTTTCGCACCTGCGTCTGTGCCAGATTTTGAACAACAGGCCACAGCCTGCTCCGCAGAAATCCAAAAAACACCGCAAAAAGAAATACGATCAGGAAAAAGAGCCATTTCCCGCATTTGATACGCCGTTTCATAGCATCCCCTCCTGGATATGCTATGAGGTTCGGCATCAGGGCATTACAGTTTTTTCATATGTGCTGAAGCAGTCTTCGACATCAGCTTTTTCGTACCGATCTGATCAAAAGCGATCTCCAGAAGGGCATCACCGCCCATTTTCATAACAGAGAGAACCATTCCCTTGCCAAAGGCTGCATGCTGGATCATATCCCCTTTATTCAGCTCCAGCATGACAGATTTTGTGGGTGCAGAGGTAAATACGCTCTTCTCGCTGCGCTTGATCTGTTCCTTGACAACAGCATATGCCTTGGAGGTGCGTCCACCGGAGCCATACCCCTGTCCGTCCGATGCGTATGTACGCTCCTGAGTCTGATACGATCGCTGACCGCCTTTTTTCTCCAGACAGCTTTCGGGGATTTCCTTGAGAAATCTGGATACCAGGGCGGAATTGGTGCGTCCGTACAGCATTCGCTGACGGGCGTGGGTGATATCCAGTGTTTTCTTTGCTCTTGTGATGGCTACATAGCAAAGACGGCGCTCCTCCTCCATCTCCTCGGGATCTCCAATAGAGCGCATCCCAGGAAACAGTCCGTCTTCAAATCCCACCAGAAACACATGGTCAAATTCCAGACCCTTTGCAGAATGGATCGTCATCATCACGGCAGCATCTGCATTCTCGTCATACTGCTCAATGTCGGTATACAGAGCAATTTCTTCCAAAAATCCTGCCAAAGACGGAGAATCTGCATTTTCTGCATAGTTGTTGATACTCGACTTCAATTCTCTGATATTTTCGAGCCTTGTCTTGTTTTCCTCCGTGGGCTTGAGCTGAAGCATTTCGGCATATCCCGTACGGATCATGACCTCTTCATAGAAATCGCTCAGGCTGATCCCGGAGTCCAGCAGCTCTGCCAAGGACTCGATAATATCAGAAAAGGCTTTCAATTTTGTTTCACTTT
>JARHYV010000106.1 GCA_029258495.1 Faecousia sp.
TGGAGGCGGTGTCCTCAGTGACGCCGATCTGGGTCTTGAACATCAGGTTGAACTTGCGGATGGTGGTGAAGTGATGCTTGCCGCAGTTGGGGCAGACCACATCCTCATGCTCAGCGATGAAGCCGTCCATCTGGTCAAAGCTCAGGGCATCCACGTTCACGTCCTTGCCGGACTCGGCGGCCTCGATGAGCTTGTCGGCACGGTGACGGGCGCCGCAGCCCTTGCAGTCCACCAGAGGGTCAGAGAAGCTGCCCACGTGACCGGTGGTCACCCAAGTGGTGGGGTTCATCAGGATGGCAGCATCCAGACCCACGTTATAGTCCGATTCCTGAACGAATTTCTTCATCCATGCCTTCTTGACGTTGTTCTTGAACTCCACACCCAGAGGGCCGTAGTCCCAGGAGTTGGCCAGACCGCCGTAGATCTCGGAGCCTGCATACACGTAGCCCCGGCTCTTGCACAGGTTGACGATCATATCCAGAGTCTTTTCACTGTTTTTCATAAAAAAGGATCCTCCCTTTTGTAATTGTTGCAAAAACTGGTATCATTATACTAAGCTTTCCGGGGTAAATCAAGCGTATTCCGGAAAATGCAGGAAAAAAGAGACTGCCCCAGCCCTCTGTTTCGGGCATTCGGGCAGTCTGGCAGCCCCTGGTATAAGGGGGGCATTCGGTTCATTCTTCTGCGACCTTGTCGGGGCCGAGATCTTGGGCCATCATCTGGAACACCCGATCGCCGATGACGGAGGTGTTGACGCCTGCCAGCTCCTCAGCGGGGATGACACCCACGAGATTCAGCCGGACATGGGAGCGCTTGCCCTTGACCACGTTTTTAAACACCTGATTCGTCCCCTGAACGGTGCATACCACGATGGGAACGCGGGCCTTCTGGGCGATCTTGAACACGCCGTTGCGGAAGTGGTGCAGCAGGCCGTCCTTACTGGTGTAGCCCTCGGGGAAAACAGCGATGGACGCCCGATCCTCCTTGATGATGCTGATGCAGCTGAGGATGGTTTTCAGCGCTTCCCGATCATTTTCCCGATTCAGCAGCTGACACTGGATCTTGTGCATCAGGTTGCCGATGAGGAACATGGTGGAATTTTCCCGCTTGGAGATGAATGCCAGCTGTGCCTGAGGCAGCTTTGCCAGCAGCAGAACCGGGTCAAGGTCATTCAAATGGTTGCAAACCAGCAGGAACCGACCGTCCTTGGGGAGCTTTTCCAGTCCTTTGGTTTCCACCTTGGCAAGCAGCAGGGGGAACACGGCAGGGCAGTACAGCTTGGTGAGAAAGCGATAATAGGGGCTGTCTTTCTCCTGCGGCTTGCTCTGATCCACCGCGGAACAGGAAATCCAGAAGACCACAAATGCGATCAGTGTCAAAACAAGAAAACTGCCGATCCAGCTCACGGGGAGCTGCCAGAGCCACGCAAGGCTCTCGTATCCGCCGGAAACATAGCAAATGGTCAGCGCCGATAGGGCTGAAAGCAGGGAAACGATGGTAATTAACATGATTTACCTCCAAAGCACAATCATAACCCCTTCATTATACAGCCTTCCGGCTTAGGAAACAAGTACACAAGATGTTGAAATTTTGTAAACACTCTGGAAATCCGGCTCCGTGTCCTGTATAATGATGCCATAGTGTATGGGGATCGGAGGACGAGATGGAGCCTGTGATACAAAAAGAGCGCATATGGGAGATCGATTTTCTTCGGGGTCTGCTGATCCCGGGGATGATTTTGATCCATATTGTCTATGATGCGGTGTATCTGTATGGATTTGCCCAATGGCAGTACCCTGCATGGTATATGCTGCTGCAATATAATTACGGAGGACTGTTCGTACTGGTGTCCGGCATCAGCGTGACCTTGGGCAGCCACTGCGTTGCCCGGGGACTCAGGGTGTTTGCGGCAGGCATGCTCTGCACGGCGGTGACGGCGGCAATGTACGGCTTGGGACTGGCAGACCGGGGTGTCATCATCTATTTCGGTGTGCTGCACTGCATCGGCGTGTGCATGCTGCTGTGGCAGCCGCTGCAACGGTTGCGTGTGTGGGTCTTGGTGGTTCTGGGCGTGGGCTTGGCTGCCGCAGGACAGATTTTGCGCTATCAGGTATTTGATTTTCCGTGGCTGGTGATCCTGGGGTTTGTATTTCCCGGATTTTCCTCATCGGATTATTTTCCGCTGATGCCCAATCTTGGATATTTTCTCCTTGGAGCGGCATTGGGAAGGACGCTTTACCGAAAGAAACGCTCGCTGCTGCCCCATGCTCCGGTGAACAGCCTGCCGATCCGGTTCTTTACCTTCTGCGGCAGACATTCTCTGCTGATCTATCTGCTCCATCAGCCGGTGCTATCCGGCATTTTTGAAGGAATTGTTTTGTTGAGAAAGTTGTGATAATGTGAATTATTTTACGAAAAATCGGGTGTTTCTGCTGCTTTCCACGGTGGTAAGCGGCGTAATATGTATGCTGCTGCGGTTTGTGATGATGGTCTTCGGATGCGATGACAGGGGACTGCTCATTTCCATGCATTTTTCCGTGATCCTGTGCTGGGCAGTTGCGGCGGTGTTTCTGGCAGGGCTTGTCTTCGGTGTCAGGCGGCTGGGAGATGCAGGCAGCTATGAGCAGCTGTTTCCGGCGAGTGCCGTGGGCGGTACCATGGTGGTGATGGCAGGGGTGATGCTGCTTGTGGTGAGTCTTTACGGAGATACGGTGTTTGAAAAGGCGGCAGGAGCTGCCGCAGGCGCAAGCATGATCTGCACGGGCAGCAGCCGCTTTTCCGGGAAAAAGCCTGCATTCATCTGCAATTTTCTGATCTGTGTGTTCTTTGTGGTCAAGCTGATCGGCAACTACCGGATCTGGAGCGCAGACCCGCAGCTGCAGGACTATGCGTTCCAGATGCTGGCATGCGTCATGCTGATGCTTGCGGCGTTCCATCGGGTCAGCGCCGATGCCGATGCCATCCATCGGAAAAGACTGGCATACACCTGCCTTGCGGCAGGGTTCCTGTGCATCGTGAGCCTGTCCGACCCGGAAAACCCCGTTTATTACGGAGCCTGCGGTCTGTGGGCGCTGAGCAGCACGGGTCTGCTTGAGCCGGTGGCTGCGCAACAGGAAGATTGATACAGAGAAGAGGTGATTTCCGTGCAACTGCCCAAAACCGTACTGGAACTGATGGACGCCCTTGCCTGCGCAGGCTTTGAGGCATGGGCCGTGGGCGGCTGCGTCCGGGATCAGGCGCTGGGGCTTGTGCCCCATGACTATGACCTGTGCAGCAGCGCCCTGCCGGAGCAGCTGCAGCAGGTGTTTGCAGACCGATCCCTTGTCCTCGCCGGTGTGAAACACGGCACGGTGGGTGTGGTCACGGAGGATGGTGTTGTGGAGATCACCACCTTCCGCAGGGAAGGGGACTATGCGGACAGCCGCCATCCCGGATGGGTGCAATTCGTACCCACGGTGCAGGAGGATCTGGCGCGCCGGGATTTCACCATCAATGCCATGGCATACTGCCCCCAAAAGGGCTATGCCGATCCCTTCGGCGGACGCGGGGATCTGGAGCAGGGGATCCTTCGGGCGGTAGGGGATCCGGTTCGCCGGTTTCGGGAGGATGCCCTGCGGATCCTGCGGGGGATCCGGTTTGCAGCGAGGTTCCGTCTGGAGATCGAGGCGCACACATGGGCTGCCATGCTGTCGGAGGCAGACGGACTGGATGCACTGGCTCGGGAACGGGTATTTGAGGAGCTGTGCAGTCTTCTGGTCTGGGCGGATGCGCCGCTGCTGCTGAAGATCCGCCCCATCCTTGCCAAGGCGATCCCGGAGCTTGCGCCTACCATGGGCTTTTGCCAGCATTCGCCCCATCATGCCTATGATGTGTTCACCCACATCGCCTATGTGACCCAGAGCGTTCCGCCGCAGCCGGAGCTGCGGTTTGCGGCGCTGCTGCACGATGTGGGCAAGCCTGCCTGCTTTACAAGGGACGAAACCGGCAGAGGGCATTTTTACGGACATGCCTCGGTGGGCGCCGAGATGGCGGATAAGATCCTGCAGGAGCTGAGAGCGCCCTCTGATTTTCGGGAGCGGGTGGTGTGGCTGATCCGCCACCATATGGCATCGGATGCGCCGCCGGAAAAAACAATGGCGCGCCGGGCGCTGAGCCGCTACGGCATCCAGCGGATGCGTCAGCTGATGGCGCTGCAAATGGCAGACCTTGCCGGCAAGGGCGTGGTGGAAGCAGAGGACAGAAGCACCGGTCTGGAGGAGTTTTCGCGTCTTCTGGAGCAGGTCTGGCAGGAGGAAGGTCAGCTGAGTCTGAAGACCCTTGCTGTGAACGGAAGGGATCTGATGGAGCTGGGTTATCTGCCGGGCCCAAGACTGGGCAGGACACTGGATGCATTGCTGGAGCTGGTGCTTTCACAGGAGCAGCCCAACGAAAAGCAGGCATTGCTGAAAAAGGCAAAGCAATGGCTGTGAATATAGAAAAGTGCGCTGAATGACGGATTCAGCGCACTTTTCTTTTGTGAAAAAGATGGAAAAACGGCATTTGGGGTGGAAAAGCCAGAGGATGTATGATAGGATATAATCGAATAA
>JARHYV010000083.1 GCA_029258495.1 Faecousia sp.
CGCCGCCGGTCTTCCTCGCTCCAGACCTCGCCCTGAGGGATGCCGATAAAGCTCAGCAGTTTGGCATACTGCCCGGGATGGGTAAACTGCACATCGTATACCTTGGATGCCTTGTAGAAATCCAGAAATTCATAGTATGCTCTCACATGGAGATCATCGCTGAGGGTAGGGACGATCCGATGGACGATGCCGGGGATCCGGGGTGCGCCGTAGTATTTCAGGACGCTGACCCGCTTGTTGCCCTCCTGCACATAGAAATTGCCCATGTATTCAAAGCAGGTAATGGGATCGCGGATGCCCTCTTCGGTCATGTGGGCAATGCACAGGTTCATCCATTTCAGGGCAAATTCGGATTTTGCGTCCAACAGGGGCAGAAATCCCGCAGTAAAGGCAGGGACACGCCCGGCGGTTTTGGTGCCGACGATCCGTTCAGTGGGAATGTCCACCAGTCCCACATACTGGCTGGACTCGGCAAGGACATCGCTGATCATATCGTCAAGAACGGCCGGATTGGGATCCTGCCCGTTCATCAGGCGGTCTTTGACTTCTGCCTTGCCCATGCGCAGGGCTCGGTTGTATTGTTCGCGTGCTTCTGTTTGGGTCATTGAAAAAAACCTCCCTAAGTGCACAATAACATGTTCTGATATATTCTATATCATATCGTCTTTTGCATCTGATTGCAACAAAAAGCGTGCACGAGGCACGCTTTTTTCAGAAACTATCGAATTTTTTGCCCGTTGAGGACGGCCTCTGCCAGATGATCGCCGTGGTAGCGCAGTTTCAGCAGGAAGAACGGTGCATCCTGCCAGAGCAAATCCAGAAAGATCTTGTCGCCTTCCCATTTGGGCAGCTGATCCAGAAATTCCCGGGAGACCCACTGCAGCTCCCCTTCGTCGCAGTCCTTCAGCTCGCCGGTAAAATCATCGGCGGTGAACAGATACATGAACTGGCAGTCCTCGGGATGCTCGGTCAGGAATGTGACGACTCCGCGGCACTGCCACCGGGTCAGGGTCAGGCCGGTTTCCTCCCTTGCCTCTCGGAGCAGGCACTCGTCAGGGGTTTCTTCCCCTTCGAATTTTCCGCCGATGCCGATCCATTTGTCGTGGTTGATGTCGTTGTGTTTCTTGATCCGGTGGAGCATCAGCACCTGATCACCCCGGGTGATGTAGCACAGTGTGGTGTTCAGCATGACTCTGCCTCCTTCTGGATCAACCGGATGGCGTGGTGCAGATTGTCGATGCGGATCACGGATTGACCGTCTGCCTTTTCTCCGTCCAGAGTCCAAGGCATGCTGGGATCGGGGAAAATGGTGAGATTGGGGGTGGAACGGAAGGTGATCATGCTGCAATTATAGGTCTGGTTGCGAAGTGCCACGATACATTCGTGCAGCTCTAAGGGATCCTTGGGCACGCGAACCAACAGGATCTCGAATTTGCCGTCGCGCATGTCCACCTGTGCAGGGGAAAGGGTGAGGATGCCGCCTACGGAGGTGGAATTGCTGATGGCTCCGAAGATGAAATCGTCCTCAATGACCTCGTCCGGAAACTCCACACGCATGTGGGTGGTGCGGATCTGGGGCAGCTCCTGGATGCCTTCCAGAATGTAAGCCAGATGTCCCAGAGCGTTCTTGACACTCTGGGGTGTGGAATAAGAGGCTTTTGTGAAGGCACCGAAGGAGGCAACATAGGAAAAATAACGCTGGTTGAACCTGCCTACATCATAGGTAAGCGGTGTGCCCTCCACAATGTCCTGTGCGGCTTGCAGGATGTTGCCGGAGATCTTCAAAGAGGCGGCAAAATCGTTGGTGGAGCCGCAGGGGATATAGCCGATGGGATGGTCTGAGCCAAGGGACAGCACACCGCTGATGATCTCGTTCAGGGTTCCGTCCCCACCGGCACAGACCACCAGATCGTGCTCCGGCAGACAGCGTTTCACGATCTCGGTGCCGTCACCGGGACCGGCTGTCATATATGTGGTGACCTGATATCCGGCTTGATTGAACAGGGAAATGATCTGCGGAAGATATTTATTTGCCTTGCGAAGACCGGCATAGGGGTTCATAATAAACAGCATTTTCTGCATAAAAGCACCTCATCAATGGGGATATATAGATTATATCGCACATATTCAGCATATATTATACCATAAATGTCCCCATTGACAAGATTGCCTGTCCAAAATTCAGAAATGCTTTACATTTACCCCGCGAAAAAACAGCTGTATATGCTGCCCGGCTCCAGCTGGGTGCTTCGGATGCGGGCAAGCTGAGAAACGGTGACGAATTCGTACCCCTGCGCAGAAAGGGCATCCACGATGTGAAGGGCAGCCTCTACGGAGCTGTCGTACATATCGTGCATCAGGATCACATCGCCGTCGCCGGCCTGCTCCAAGATGCTCTGCTCCACATCAGAGGCGCAGTGAACCGCCCAATCTCTGGGGTCGACAGACCATGTGATGATGGAAAGCCCCATGTCCGCACAGACCTCCCGCACCTGAGCGGCAGATGCACCGCCCGGCGGACGCATGATGCCTACCTCGCAGCCTTCCGGCAGCAGGGCAAGGGTGTCCTCCAGTTCTTTTCGGATCTGTCCGGAGCTCATATCTGCCATGGAGTCGTGGGAATAGCCGTGCAGACCGATCTCGTGACCTTCCGAATGGATGCGCTGTGCAAGCGCTGCATAGTCTTCCAGACGGTATCCGCACAGGAAAAAGGTTGCATGGACGCCGCGCTGCTGCAGACCGTCCAGCAGGGTCTCGGTAAATCTGCCGGATGGGCCGTCGTCGAATGTCAGAGCGATGTATTTGGTGTCTGAGGATGCCGAAACCGGCGGGCACAGCAGGGTGCATGCCAATAATAATGCAATGAAACGCCGCAAAATATCCATTCCTTTCTGAAAACCTTTGACGAAAAGGGGGAAATAGAGTATGATATATGAGATAATGAAGTAACTAGGAGGATAGCGCCATGGAACTGATCTGCCCCCTTTGCGCGCAGCCGCTGCACAGGATCGACCGGAGCTATGGCTGTGAAAACGGTCACCGGTTTGACCTTGCGCGGCAGGGCTATGTCAATTTGCTTGTGGTTCAGCAGAAACACTCTCTCCATCCCGGAGATACCAGAGAGCAGGTGCTTTCCCGCCGTTCTTTCTTGCAGACCCAGAGCTATGCGCCGATCGTGGATGCCGTGAGATCGGCGGCGCTTGCCCACGGCGCCTCCGGCCCGGTACTGGATGTGGGCTGCGGAGAAGGATACTATGCCACCCGGGTGGCTGATGCGCTGAATGCGCAGCTTTTGGGACTGGATATCTCAAAGGAGGCGGTTCGATGTGCCGCCGCCCAGTATAAAGGCCCGACCTGGATCTGCGGCACTGCGTCGCATCTGCCTGTGGCGGATCAGAGCATTGGTCTGCTGATGAGCATGTTTGCCCTGACCCTGCCGGAGGAATTCCGGCGGGTGCTGAAGCCCGATGGCATTTTTATCCAGGTTTTGGCAGCCGAGGATCATCTTCTGGGACTCAAATCCATCATTTATCCGCAGCTGCACCGCAAGGAAAAGGATACGCTGCCCCAGCTGGATGGGTTTCAGCGGATCGAGTCCATTCCTGTTTCCTTTGAATTCACGGTTCAGGATGAACAGGTACAGAACCTGCTGGCCATGACTCCGCACTATTTCAGGATCGGTGCGGAGGGAGCGGAGCGTCTGGCTCAGACAAAGCAGCTCCGTGACCGGGCAAGTTGTGTGGTGAATGTCTACAAGCTTGTCTGACGATGTTACTTTGCCCGCAGGTGGGGAAATCATACTGTAAAACATTTGGAGATTTGATATATGCTGGAAAAATTGCATGCGGTGGAGAGCCGCTATGAAGAGCTTTGCGCAAAATCCGAACAGCCGGATTTTTATGCCGACCCCAAGAAGGCGGCGCAGCTTTTGCGGGAAAAGAATGATCTTGAGCCGGTCGTAGCGTGTTTTCGGGAGTATAATGCCGCAATTACCGAGCAGAACGAGGCGCAGGAGCTGATGAACGACCCGGAGATGCGGGAATTCTGTCAGGAAACCTATCGGACGGCAAAGCAGCGGCAGGAGGAGCTTTATCGGCAGCTGCAGCTGTTGCTGCTGCCCAAGGATCCCAATGATGACAAGAGCGTGATCGTGGAGATCCGCGGAGGCGTCGGCGGCGAAGAGAGCGCACTGTTTGCCCACAGCCTGTTTCGGATGTATTCCATGTACGCAAACCAAAAAGGGTGGAGCGTGGAGCTGCTGAACTACTCCGATACCGAGCTTGGCGGTGTGAAGGAGGCGGATTTTGTCATCAACGGTCGGGGGGCATACTCCCGTCTGAAGTATGAGTCCGGCGTCCATCGGGTTCAGCGTGTGCCGGAAACCGAGTCCGGCGGTCGTGTGCATACCTCCACTGCAACGGTGGCGGTGCTGCCGGAGATGGAAGAGGTGGATGTACAGATCGATCCTGCGGACATCGAGATGCAGGTCTTCCGTGCATCCGGCGCCGGCGGTCAGCATGTCAACAAGACAAGCTCCGCTGTCCGGCTGATCCACAAGCCCTCCGGGATCGTGGTTTCCTGTCAGGAGGAGCGCAGTCAGGTGCAGAACAGAGAGAAATGCATGCGCATGCTTGCCTCCAAGCTCTATGAGATCGAGCAGGAGCGGGTGGAAAATCAGGTCACCGGCATGCGCCGGAGCCAGATCGGTACCGGCATGCGCAACGAGCGGATCCGAACCTACAATTTCCCTCAGGGTCGTGTCACGGATCATCGGATCGGACTGACCCTGTATAAGATCGATGCCGTCATGGACGGCGCACTGGATGAGATCATCGACGGCCTTGCAACTGCCGATCAGGCGGAGAAACTGAAAAATGCGCAGGGCTGATATACTATATAAATAAAGAAGGTCATACAATGAATACCTTATGTTTGTCTGCAGCCGACCCTCAGGCGGCGCCCATCGCGGCAAAGATCATCCGGGAGGGCGGTCTGGTGGCGATCCCTACGGAAACGGTCTATGGTCTGGGCGCAAATGGTCTGGATGAACAGGCGGTTGCCAAAATTTTCGAGGCAAAGGGCCGTCCTCAGGACAACCCCCTGATCCTGCATGTGGCACGGCCCGAGGAAATGGAGCGGTTCTGCCACCATATCCCCAAGGAGGCCTATCTTCTGGCGGAGAAATTCTGGCCCGGCCCGCTGACGATCGTGCTGCCTGCCCGGGACATCGTGCCGAAACGCACCACCGGCGGCTTGAGCACCGTAGCCATCCGGTGTCCTGCCAGTGAGGTGACAAGAGAGATGATCCGCCTGGCAGGGGTTCCCGTTGCGGCACCCTCTGCCAATATCTCGGGAAAACCCTCCACCACAACGGCGCAGCATGTGCTGCACGATCACGACGGACGGATCGATGCGGTGATCGATGGGGGTGCATGCAGTGTGGGCGTGGAGTCCACCATTGTGGATCTCACCGAGAAACCGGCAAGACTGCTCAGACCCGGCGGCATCACGCCGGAGCAGCTCACCGAGGTTTTGGGGGAGCTGACCATTGATGAGGCAGTGACCTCCCAGATCGACCCCACAAAGGTGGTCAAAGCACCGGGGATGAAGTATCGCCACTATGCGCCGGCGGCCAGTGTGGTGATCGTATCCGGCAGCCGGGAAAAGGCTGCGGAATATGTCCACAGATATTTTGAGCCCGGTGATCGGGTGCTGTGCTTTGAGGAGGAGCTGCCGCTGTATGCCGACTGTGATCCGCTGTCCTACGGCAGGGAGTCGGATGTGAATACCCTTTCCGCCGGACTGTTTGATGCCCTGCGGATTTTGGATGATCCGCAGATCCATCGGGTCTATGCCCGCTGCCCCGAGGGCGGCGGTGTGGCCTATGCGGTGCAGAACCGGCTGAAAAAGGCGGCAGCCTTCCACATCGTGGATGCGGAGGCGGCGCTATGATCATCGGGATCACCGGCGGCACCGGCTGCGGCAAGACGACCCTGCTTGGGGAGATCGCCGAGCGAGGCGGTCTGATCCTGGACTGTGACCGCATCTACCATGAGCTGCTGCGTTCGGATGAGGGGATGCTCTCGCAGATCGCGCAGAGATTTCCGGCGGCGGTGGAAAACGGAGTTCTGGATCGGAAAACCCTTGGAGAGCAAGTGTTTTCCGACGAACAGGCGCTGCTTGATCTGAATGCCATCACCCACAGGGCGGTGAAGGCGGAGGTGCAGCGGCG
>JARHYV010000101.1 GCA_029258495.1 Faecousia sp.
TCTGCTCGTGGCTTTGTCCAGAAACAGGAGTATCTCGCTGCCGTCCGCAGTGGTCTGATAGGAATAGACGCAGTTGGGGTAGTTGGGGCGCTCTTGCGTGGGGACATCCAGTGCATTCAGCCACCGGTCGGCGGCTTTGGAATATCCGCCGTAGTGTCTGGTGGCTCCCTCCTCCGTGCGCCAGAGGATCATGGACTCTATGGGAGCGGCCTGCTCATAAGAGAAAACATGGTACCGCAAGCCATCGCCGTGGGGACTGGCGCCATCATCCTTTTGGTAGATCTGCGTATAATCCGACTCTTTCGGCAGGGAAAACCCCCAATTTGCCTTGATACAGTTGGAATAGTCGGAAAATTCATTCCATATATGGATCGCTCCTCCAATGCAGGCTGCCGCTATCAGCAGAACGCACAGCACCGCAAGCAGGAGGGATTTCTTCTTTTTCATATTTGCACCTCGTTTGCAGGGAAAATGGTGGATACTCCTGAAATTCATATAGGATAATTTAATATCGTATAGCGGGATTTGTCAATAGACATTCAGCAAATCAGAAAATTTCAGATATTGGTGCAGGTTCCCTCCCGGACAACCGAAAACACGAAAAAGCAGGCTCCTCCGGAAAGCATCCGGTATAAAATGCGCCCCATCCATTCGGATGGGGCGCTGAATGTTTTAGAAACGGCACTTTTCTTCGATATAGCTCTTGAGCTGATCGATGGGGATACGCACCTGCTCCATGGTGTCGCGGTCGCGGACGGTGACGCAGTTGTCTGCCTCGCAGGTATCGTCGCCGATGGTCTGGAAGTCCACGGTGATGCACAGAGGGGTGCCGATCTCGTCTTCACGGCGGTAACGCTTGCCGATGGAGCCGGAGTCGTCAAAGTCCACCATGAAATCCTTCTGCAGCATGTGGTAGATCTCCTCGGCCTTGGGGGAGAGCTTTTTGCTCAGGGGCAGGACGGCAGCCTTGAAGGGAGCCAGAGCCGGATGCAGATGCAGCACGGTGCGCACATCGGGATTGCCCTTCTTGTCGGTGCCGACCACTTCTTCGTCATAAGCCTCGCACAAAAATGCCAGAGCCACACGGTCGCAGCCCAGAGAAGGCTCGATGACATAGGGGATATAGTGCTCGTTGCGCTCCTGATCGAAGTAGTCCAGAGACTTGCCGCTGGCCTCCTGATGGCGGCCCAGATCATAGTCGGTACGGTCGGCAATGCCCCACAGCTCGCCCCAGCCGTTGCCGAAGGGGAACTGGTACTCGATATCGGTGGTAGCACGGGAATAGAAGGCAAGCTCCGCAGGCTCGTGGTCACGCAGGCGCAGGGACTCTTCCTTGATACCCAGAGAAATCAGCCAGTTCTTGCAGAAGTCCTTCCAGTAGGCGAACCACTCAAGATCGGTGCCGGGCTGGCAGAAGAATTCGCACTCCATCTGCTCGAATTCACGGGTGCGGAAGGTGAAGTTGCCGGGGGTGATCTCGTTACGGAATGCCTTGCCCACCTGACAGACGCCGAAGGGCAGCTTTTTGCGGGTGGTGCGCTGAATGTTTGCAAAGTTCACGAAGATGCCCTGCGCGGTTTCCGGACGCAGGTAGCAGGTGGAGGCGGTATCCTCGGTGACGCCGATCTGGGTCTTGAACATCAGGTTGAACTTGCGGATGGTGGTGAAATGGTGCTTGCCGCAGTTGGGGCAGACCACATCCTCGTGCTGGGCGATGAAACCGTCCATCTCGTCAAAGCTCAGTGCGTCCACATTGACATCCTTGCCGGACTCGGCAGCCTCGATCAGCTTGTCGGCACGGTGACGGGCACCGCAGCCCTTGCAGTCCACCAGAGGGTCGGAGAAACTGCCCACATGACCGGTGGTGATCCAAGTGGTGGGGTTCATCAGGATGGCGGCATCCAGACCCACATTGTAGTCGGACTCCTGAACGAATTTCTTCATCCATGCCTTCTTGACATTGTTCTTGAACTCGACGCCCAGAGGGCCGTAGTCCCAAGAGTTGGCAAGACCGCCGTAGATTTCGGAACCTGCATAGACATAACCTCTGTTTTTACACAGGTTCACGATCATATCCAGAGTCTTTTCACTGTTTTTCATAAAAAAGGATCCTCCCTTTTGTAATTGTTGCAAAAACTGGTATCATTATACTAACATTTTCGGGGTAAATCAAGCGCATTCCGTGAAAAGAAAGAAAAAAGCCCTCTGGGATCAGAGGGCTTTGGATCAATCCTCGGCTACATTCTCGGGGCCGAGATCCTGAGCCATCAGGCTGAAGACCCGCTCACCGATGACGGAGGTGTTGACCCCTGCCAGTTCTTCTGCCGGGATCACATCCAGCAGATGCAGGCTGACATGGGAACGCTTGAGCTTGAGTACATTGCTGAACACATGGTTGGTGCCCTGAACGGTGCATACCACGATGGGGACATGAGCCTTCTGGGCGATTTTGAAGACGCCGTTGCGGAAGTGGTGCAGCAGACCGTCCTTACTGGTGTAGCCCTCGGGGAAGACGGCGATGGATGCCCTGTCCTCTTTGATGATGCTGATACAGCTGAGGATGGTTTTCAGTGCCTCCCGGTCATTTTCCCGGTTGATGAGCTGGCACTGGAGCTTGTGCATCAGGTTGCCGATGAGGAACATGGTGGAATTTTCCTGCTTGGAGATGAATGCCAGCTGAGCTTGGGGCAGCTTGGCCAGAAGCAGCACCGGATCGAGATTGTTCAGGTGGTTGCACACCAGCAGGAACCGCCCGTCCTTGGGCAGCTTTTCAAGACCACTGGTCTGCACCTTGGTCAGCAGCAGGGGAAAGACCGCCGGACAGTAGAGCTTGGTCAGGAAACGGTAATAGGGGCTGTCCTTTTCCTGCGGCTTGCTCTGATCCACCACAGAGCAGGAGACAAAGAAAATCAAAAATGCGATCAGCGCAAGCACCAGAAAGCTCCCGATAAAGCCCACAGGCACCTGCCACAGCCACGCCAGAGTCTCATAGCCTCCGGCGGCATAACAAATGGTCAGTGATGATAATACAGCCAGTGCTGCAACAATTGAGATGAGCATATTTTCCCTCCGCAGATTCATCGTAACCATATCATTATACAACCATCGGGCTGAAGAAACAAGTGCTGACGGGTGTTAAATTTTTTCGAGCCTATGGAAATCCGTTTCATTGTCCTGTATAATAGTATCATGATATCAGGAAACCGAGGGATCAGATGGAACAGCAGGGAAAGGAAAACCGCATATGG
>JARHYV010000330.1 GCA_029258495.1 Faecousia sp.
TTATTGACGATTTTATTGGTCATTATGATCCTTGTTCTGGTATTCAATATGCTGATGCCTCAGCTGAAGGAAACGGTTTATACCATTGGTCAGCAGCTCCCGGGGTTTGTAGATCGGACGGAGAAAATGATCCGTAAAGCGCTTGAGGATAATCCTCAGATGCTTAAATGGGTGCTTGAAAATACAAATCTTGAAAAATATGACTGGGCAAGTATCACCAAACGAGCAGTCGATCTGGTTGGACAGGGGCTGTCGACAGTCTTTAACGGAGCTGTTACGGCCGTCGGGGGTGTAATCAATGCAGTTTGGGGAATTTTTCTGGCGGTGGTCTTTGCGCTGTACAGTCTGGCAGGGAAAGAGATGCTGGCTCGTCAGGGACGCAGATTGTCCTACTCACTGCTCCCGGAAAAATGGGCGGATCAGATCATCCGGGTACTTCGGTTGTCCAATACGACATTTTCGAATTTTATCTCAGGCCAGTGTCTTGAAGTCGTGATCTTGGGGTGCCTGTTTGCTGTGGGCATGAGCATTTGCGGTATGCCGTATGTTCCGCTTGTCAGCGTTTTGGTCGCCATCACCGCATTTATTCCTGTGGTCGGTGCATGGATCGGATGTGTTCTGGGTGCCTTCTTTATTCTTGTGAATGACCCGATGCAGGCTGTCTGGTTTATTGTTTTGTTCGTGATACTTCAGGAGATTGAAAATAATCTGATTTATCCCAGAGTTGTCGGTACATCTATCGGTCTGCCCTCCATGTGGGTTCTGGTCGCGGTCACACTGGGCGGAGAGCTCATGGGTGTGGGCGGAATGCTTTTGATGATCCCGCTTGCAAGCGTATTTTACACATTGCTCCGAGAATTTTCATACAAGCGCCTGAAACGTTTGGGGATCCCCGGAGAAAAGCTTGAGCCTCAGCCTCCGGTTCTGGAGTCAAAGCTCAAAGAAAAGCGTGAAGTCGCCAAACAGAAACGGCAGAAAAAATAATGTCAATAAAAGAGGCTGTGCGTTTGCACAGCCTCTTTTGCGTGAATGAACGGAGATACAAATGCCGCCGCAGGGTTCCCTTGTGGAGTCCTGCGGCGTGATGATTTGCGTTAAAGCGTGTTCAGTACATTCTGCACACGCGCCACGGTTCTGTCGTAGCCCAGAATACGGGTCACGGTGTACAGATCGGGAGAGTTTGTCTTTCCGGTGATGGCCAGACGGATCATGGTCGAAACATCTGCAACCGTTCCTGCATAGGCAGAGGGATCTGCCTTGTAGGCCTTCATATCGGTGGTAAAGCCGATCTCCTCTGTGATCGCCTTGACCTTGTTGAACCATGTGTTGGAGTCATCGCTGTAATCATAGGTGCTGAGATATTTGTCCAGCACGGATCTGATCAAAGCAGGCTCAAACTTGCTGTCAAATTCGGGAGCCTGCAGGTAGGCGTCGTAGAAAAATCCCATGTAAGGCTTTGCTTCCTTCCAGGTCGCAAGGTCTTTACGGGGTTTCTTACCGCCGCGTCCGATTGCCAGAATGGACTTTGCATAATCGGGATCAGCCTTTAATGCAGCGGCGAAATCCGGATCGAATTCTTCGGTATACTCCAACAGAAGGGTGTAGACCTTTTCTGCATCCATTTTTGCAATCTCGTTCTTGGATACGTCGCACAGCTTGGCGTAATCGAACAGATTGCCGGCAGGATTGAGCTTCTTGGGAGAGAATTTGAAGTCTGTGGATGGTGCGGTGGGATTTGCACGGCGCCAGTCCTCGTAGTTGGAGTTGAGCAGGGTCATGATATATTCGTAGACTGCCTCAACGGGGAAACCCTCTGCCTTGTAGTAGGTCAGGGCAAGCTCGGGATCCTTTCGCTTGGAGAGTTTTCGCTTTGAGGTGCCGTCCATTTTCATCAGCGGGCCGATGTGAACATATTTGGGGAGCTTAAATCCGAGAGCCTTGAACAGCTGGATGTGGAAGGGGAGTGTGGGGAGCCATTCGTCACCGCGCACGACATGGGTGGTGCGCATCAGATGATCGTCCACCGCGTGGGCGAAGTGATAAGTGGGGATCCCGTCGGATTTCAGCAAAACATGGTCGATGTCATTCTCGGTGACCGTCAGCTCACCCTTGACCAGATCGTTGAACTTGAATTGGTTTGCAATATTGCCGGTGGAGCGGAAACGGAGCACCCAAGGGTTTCCTGCCTCCAGCTGCTCCCGGATCTCCTCCAAAGACCGGTCGCGCCACATAGCGTACTTTCCGTAGTAGCCGGTGTTTTCCTTGTTTGCCTCCTGCTTTTCACGCATGGCGCTGAGCTGCTCTTCTGTGCAGAAACAGGGATAAGCCATACCTTCGGCAACAAGCTTTTTGGCATAGACATGGTAGATCTCTGCGCGCTGACGCTGACGGTAGGGGCCGTAGATCCCGTTGTCACCATCGATGGTAGCACCCTCGTCAAAGTGGATGCCATAGTGTTTCAGTGTGTTGATCAGCACTTCGACTGCGCCGGGAACCTCACGCTTGGCATCGGTATCCTCGACCCGAAGGAACAGGATGCCGCCGGACTGGTGAGCCATTCTCTCGGAGGTCAGACCCTGAACCAGATTGCCCAAATGGACGAAACCGGTAGGAGAGGGAGCCATTCGGGTAATCACTGCGCCTTCCGGCATATTGCGGCAGGGGAAACGCTCCTCCAGTGTTTCCGGAGTATCCGTGGTATTTGGAAAAAGTAGATTAGCAAGAGCTAGTGTATCCATTTGCTTTACCTCTATCTTCATAAAATTCGCTGTCATTATATCATAACGATATGGATAAATCAATTATCGCATGGCGGGATCACGGTAGATTTACAGTGGTATAACCCTTAAAATGGAAGTCGAACTTGCATTTTTTTAATTTTGTGGTATAATGTTTAGGTTAAAAATATCCAATCCTGAAAAACTTAGGGAAAGAGGATTTGTTATGCAAGAACCAAATACCACCAAAAAGCGTATGCTGTCCGGCATCCAGCCAAGCGGCGATCTGCATCTGGGCAATTATCTGGGTGCGATGAAAAACTGGATCGGTCTGGCAGACGAGTTTGACTGTTTTTATTTTATGGCCGATATGCACACCATTACGGTGCGGCAGACTCCGGCAGATCTCCGCCGCCGCACTCTGGAGCAGATGGCTCAGTATATTGCGTGCGGTCTGGATCCTGAGAAAAATGTTCTGTTCGTCCAGAGCCATGTGCATCAGCACGCAGAGCTGGGCTGGGTACTTAACTGCTACACCATGTTTGGCGAACTGTCCCGTATGACTCAGTTTAAGGATAAATCCGCGAAAAATGCTGAAAATATCAATGGAGGACTGTTTACCTATCCTGCACTGATGGCGGCGGATATTCTGCTGTATCAGGCGGATCTTGTACCT
>JARHYV010000003.1 GCA_029258495.1 Faecousia sp.
GGCAGGAATGGGAATACCCATCTTCCGGCAAATGCCAAAATGACATTGCCCAAGAGGATCCATGCACACACAGTCGCCATGGAGCGGATGGCTTTTTGGACGGCTTGAGAAATGGTGATATTTGCAATCTCTGCTGCCTGAGATTTCTCTGGGGTTCCGTGCCACAGATGAGCGACGGACAGGGCAGAAAGTGTCTGGATCAACATTAAAATCAGTGGGACTCGCTTATCCGGGAAAAAACATCCAACGATCCCAAATAAAAAGGCAGGCCCACAGTTGTTGCAGAACCCCAACATCCGTTCGGAGTTGTCTTTGGACATCCCAGACTGCGAAATACATTGCGCACCCAGGGGAAAGCCACCCAGCAAGCCCATGATGAAAATGCTTTCACTTCCATCCGGAATTCCGCAAAAAGCGGATAGCCACGGGACACGGATGGCTGACAGCCCGGGAAGTGCGTAGGATATGATGACAAACAGCGGAAACAGGGATGGAATGACCGCAGTCAAGCACTGTTCCACGGCATGTGCCGCGGCGGCTGAAACGCATTTGCTGTCGATAATCAGGGCAAGCATAGCGGTGATGCCAAAAATGCATGACCATTTTACATGTGTTCTTTTCACGAAACTCACCTCACAAGAAACTATGCACATAATGGTAAATCATCCCTCTTGCGTGCATAGAATTTGTGCAGGAGGTGTTGCAGGTGAGATCGGTAAAGGAAATTGCTCATATGATGCGGGATCAGGGAAAATCAAAGGCGGCGCAGACATTGGTAGAAGTTGTGGGGATCGGAAGGGTGCTGATCGAAAATCACTGTGGGATCTTGGCTTACGGAAGTGAGATGATTTCAGTCGGTGCAACCTTTGGGACTGTTGAGATATCCGGAAGTGGACTGCGATTATGCTGCATGAATCGGGAGCAGCTTTTTGTTTCCGGACAGATCCTGAGTATCACATTGGAGCGTGGGATAAATTGAAAAATATGTGGTGGCGCATTGCAGGCTATGTCAAGATGCGTGTGATCTGTGCAGAGCCGGAGCACCTGCTGGGCGCACTGGCTTGCCATATGCAGATTCAGGAGATATATTCGATTTCTGCGTTAAGCTTTTCTTGTATGATTCCGCAATGGCAACAGAAAGAGTTTGAGAAAATTGCAGAAAAGAATGGGGCAAAATGGGAGGTTATCGGAAAATTTGGCCTTCCCTGCAAAATAAAGCGGGCATGCAGTACACCTGTTATTGTGAGTTTTGTTTTGATTTTAGCGGCCCTTACCATGTATTTACCGAGCCGGATCCTTTTCATCGAGGTCATCGGAAATGAGGAGCTATCGCAACAGCAAATATTAAGTGTAGCTTCGGAAGTCGGGCTGTCGTTTGGATCCTCAAGGCGAGCGCTGCGCAGTGAAGAGATCAAGAATAAGCTCCTTTCTGCCATTCCGTCGCTGTCGTGGGTGGGTGTTAATACACAAGGATGTGTTGCAACGATCTGCGTGCGGGAACGAAAACCGGAACCGACAGACCAACTTTCCATTCCCGGTGATATTGTAGCGTCGCACGATGCCATTGTACGATCCATCACGGCAACCAGAGGGCAGCCTGTATGCCATAACGGGCAGGCTGTCCGGGAAGGTGATGTATTGATTTCGGGGTATCTGGATCTGGGGATCTGTACTCGGGCGGAGCAGGCAGACGGAGAAGTATATGGGCTGACCAGAAGAGAAGCCGAGGTTTTACTTCCGGATCAGGTCATGATTTACCAAGGGGAAACGGTGATTGACACAAAATACAGTATTCTGCTCGGAAAAAAGAGAATAAATTTACATTCAGACAGTGGAATTTTGTACCCAACTTGTGGTAAAATGACAAAAGAAAAAGTTCTGACTTTGCCGGGTGGGTGGAAACTGCCTGTTTCACTGGTGACGGAGGTTTATACAGCATATACCATGACACA
>JARHYV010000227.1 GCA_029258495.1 Faecousia sp.
GTATTATCTGCTGAAGATCAATCCGAAGTACATGAACCGCAAATTGACAAAATAGGAATGGCTCTGTGTGGGAGGTCGGCAATTCTGTTAGGAAAAAGTGGAAGGAATTCAAATTGATAGGAGCACCGTTCCGATCTATAATGGAATTGCGGAAGAAAATACCATGAAAAGGAGCGATTTCAATGTACCATATGGAACAGCTTTCCATGATTTCCGGCTTGACCACCAGAACGCTTCGTAATTATCTGAAAGCAGGGATCCTGTGCGGAGAAAAGGAAAATGGTGCCTGGACATTTACTGAGGAGCAGGTGCAGGCATTCCTTGAACACCCTGCCGTCCGCCCGAGTATTCAGGCAAAGCATCAGGCGATCGTGTATGATTTTTTGGCACAGCCCCGAAAAGCAGCGGATGAAACCTGTATAATCATGGATCTGAATTTGGATCGGGATGAGGCGAAGGAGGTGTCGAACTTCTTCTGTGAGGAGATGAAACAGTGCGAAAAGGCTCGATTTGCGTTTTCCTATCAGGGCGGGATGGCTCGGATCTTCCTGAGTGGGTCACAGCGTCAGGTGCGTGATATCATGAGGCGGTATGATCTCAGGGGAAATCCCGCGGGCTGAGAGCCGGAAAAGACAACGGCAGAGGAATTTTCCTCTGCCGTTTCGTGGTTTCTGTGCTATAATCCATACAACGGGACAATACGCCGTGAAATTCAGAACAGGAGGAAGGAACTATGGTTCATCTGATTATGCTGGCACTGGGGATCGTTTCGGCGATCCTGTATACGGTGTCCATCTGCTCGTACATCGGCGACCGGAAAAAGCGCAGGGCTTACAGCCGATGCACAGGCACCATTTTGCGCATCATAAAGCAGCGCAGCAAATTGCATCCCGGGGAGAACAGGAGCGTGCTCCTTCCGGTGATCTCCTACACCGTGGGCGGCAAGTCCTATGAGATCCTAGGCGGAACCTGCAAAAAGGGGATGGAGGCAGGTCAGCAGACGGCGATCCTGTATGATCCTGAGGAGCCGTCCAAGGGGGTCATGGATCAGGGGATGTATATGGTCAGCATCATTACAGCCGTTGTGGGACTGGCATTTACAGTGGCGCTGATCGTCGTCGCGGTGTTGACTCATATGGGGCTGATCCGGTTCTGATGCCGGTGCAGCGTGCCGACTGCGGATGGGTTAGGACTGAAAATTTGTCCACAGGAAGTGCATGGATTGTGGATAAAATTTGATCGCAGCCTGTGCAAAGCCGGCATTTATCCCCGATTTTGCCCACGCAGCGTGGGTAAATCCGAGATTTTATGCACAGCTGTGGTGGAAACTGTGGAGAAAAATCCGCGGCAGCTGTCGAAATCGGGCAGCCGTCCCTCGATACCTGTGCAAAAGTGCAGAGCATAAAAAATGCCGTCCGGCAGTCCGGACGGCATTTTTGCATTTGTTATTCTTCCCAGAGCTTTTCGGGGTACAGACCCTTCTTGCGAAGACCTGCCAGTGCCTCGACCACCATGGGCTTGTCCTCCTTATAGGTGACACCGTACCACTTATCGTTGCTGCGCAGCACCTTGACACGGGCCTTGCGCTCGGACAGCAGATTGGAAACCACGGTGGGCAGGAAGTATTCGCCCTTCAGGGGATTTTCTGCCAGAGCCTGATCGAGGAACTTGGGGAAACCGGCCCAAGCCTCCTCCAGATAGCTCTTCTGGAAACCCCACAGGTTCATGGAAACCACATCGTCACAGCTCAGATCGTTCCATGTTGCGCCGTCATCCTCGGTGTACTGGGGGTTCAGCTCACCCTTGATGATCTTGGTGCGCTCCACCACGCTGTGCAGGTAGCCGTCGGCAGTCTCGGTGCAGATGCCGCGGGCGACGGAGCCGTTCTCGGTGACGGTGTTCTTCAGCAGATAGCCTACCATGGCGTATTCGTAGCACTCGGCGGTATCGGGATGGCTCAGCAGATAGTTGTAGATGACCTCAAAACCCTCGGGGCCGTAATAGTCATCGGCATTGATGACGGCGAAGGGGCCGTCGATGATGTCCCGGGCAGCAAGGACAGCCTGTGCCGTGCCCCAAGGCTTTGCGCGACCTTCGGGAACGGTGTAACCCTCGGGCAGATCATCCGGACGCTGGAAGGCATACTTGACATTCATCACCTTGCTCAGGCGGTTGCCGATGGCCTCCTTGAATGCATCCTCGATCTCGTGCTTGATGACGAAGACAACGGTCTCAAATCCGGCACGGCGGGCATCATACAGGGAGTAGTCGATGATCAGGTGGCCATGATCGTCCACGGGATCCAGCTGTTTCAGACCGCCGTATCGGCTGCCCATACCGGCAGCCATCACAACAAGAACAGGTTTATTCATAACAAATTTCCTCCAATATATCATTTACTTCCGTAAAGTAATGGATTAACGGACAAAACGGGTCTTCAGCTCCACATGCCAGCTTGCCCCGGGGGCAAGCTCAGCGGCGGCAGGCTGATCGTTCCATGCAAGGGGTGCATCCTCCGATGCGGGCAGGCTCATCCACGGCTCGATGCACACGAAGGGGGTGGGCCACTGGGGCTTTGACCAGATCAGGCAGTAGGGGAAATCGGAGATATCACATTCCACGCCTCTGCCGGTGCCCTTTTCATACAGTCCCAGAGTCTTCGCGGTCAGACCGAACATGCAGTGGCTGTCGTTGGCAAAGAGCTCCTTGTCGATGGGGATGGCGGGGGTGTTGTGTCCCAGACGGTACCACTTGCCGTTGATCAGACCATGGGGCAGGCAGTCCAGACACATGGGGGACTGGGGGCTGTCAAAGCGCAGCTCGTAATCGGCGGCAGTATGCTCAGAGTCAAAGGGGATGGTGAACGCCGGATGATATCCGATGCCGAAACGCATTTGCTCCTCGTCCCGATTTTCCACCGTCAGCCGGTGGATCAGCCGGTCACCCATCAGGGTGAACCGGGACTCCAGACGGAACCGATAGGGCCAGTAGGCGAGGGTATCTGCATGGTCGATAAGCTCCAGAACCAGTTCGGTTTCGGTCTGGCGGACGAAAACATGCTCACTGGTTCGGGCAAAGCCGTGCTGATTGGTTTCGTAGATCCGGCCCTTTGCCTCCATGCGGCCGTCTTTGAGCTTGCCGCAATGGGGAAACAGGATCGGGGCATGGTAGCCCCAGACCGAGGGATCGGCCTGCCAGATGTGCTCTGCACCGTCGCATTTGCGCACAACGCTGCAAACCTGCGCGCCTTTGGTGGTGACGCTGACCTTCAGCCAGTCGTTTTCGATGGTATAGATCATAAAACCCTCACTTAGCGAAACAGAAAGTAGACCAGCACGATGGCGCCGAGAACGATCCGGTATACACCGAAGGCGGAGAAACTGTGCTTGCGGACATAAGCCATCAGACCGCGGATGGCGACAATACTTACCAGGAAGGAGACCACCATGCCGATGATCAGCACGCCTACCTCGGTGCCGGTGATGGGAACGCCGGAGAGCATGAATTTCAGCATCTTGATGCCGCTGGCACCCACCATGGTGGGGATCGCCATGAAGAAGGAGAACTCGGATGCGGCGCCCCGGCCAACACCCAGAATGATGGCACCCAGAATGGTCGAGCCGGAACGGGAGGTGCCGGGGATCAGACTCAGGCACTGGAAGG
>JARHYV010000039.1 GCA_029258495.1 Faecousia sp.
CGATATTATGCTTGGCGGCAATGCCGAGTATATGGCATTGAATGACCTTCGCAAGCAGGATATCAGCGAGGAACTGCTGCAGGAGGCAAATTCCTATGCCGAAACGGACAATGAAGAGATCCTGGCCGTTCGCAAGAAGTATGAGGAACTGCTGAGCACCCACAAGGCACAAATTGCCGACTATGCCCGTAAGGTCAAGGAGGCCGGCGGTCTGTTCATCATCGGCACCGAACGGCATGAGTCCCGCCGTATCGATAATCAGCTCCGCGGCCGTGCCGGTCGTCAGGGTGACCCCGGCGAGAGCCGTTTCTATCTGAGCATGGAAGACGATCTGATGCGTCTGTTCTCCTCTGAGCGGATCATGTCCATGATGGACACGCTGGGTCTGGATGAGGATACGCCCATTGACCAGAAGATCCTGTCCAATGCGGTGGAGAATGCCCAGAAGAATGTGGAAAGCCGCAACTTCCGCTCCAGAAAGAGCGTCCTTGAGTTTGACGATGTCATGAATACTCAGCGTGAAGTGATCTATGGTCAGCGCCGTCAGGTTCTGGATGGTGACAGCCTGAAGGAAACCGTGATGAACAATCTGCGCCGGGTCATAGACGGACTTGTGGCTACGGTCACGGCAGAGCAGGGAGCGATCTCCAATCAGCAGGAGCTGGCAGCACTGCTTGCCCATATGGACAACATCTACTTTGCAAAGGGCAGCGTACAGCTTTCGGATGAACAGTTGGCAGCTATGAAACCCGGCGAATTGGAGCAGCTGCTGTATGATGATGCAGTGAAAACCTATGAGGCAAAGGAAGCTGCCTATGGCGAAAAGCTGATGCGTGAGCTGGAGCGTGTGATCATGCTCCGTGTGGTCGATGAATACTGGATGGATCACATTGATGCCATGGACGAGCTGAAGCAGGGTGTCGGTCTGAGAGCCTATGGTCAGCATGATCCTGTCATCGAGTATCGTGAGCAGGGCTTTGAGATGTTTGAGGCAACCATCAATGCCATCCGTGAGGAAATGGTTCGCCGCCTGTTCCTGGTGCGTGTGCAGCCTGCTCAGCCGGTGAAACGTGAAAAGGTGGCAAAGGAGATCCACGAAGTCGGAAACGGTGACTCCGTTGTGAAAAAGCAGCCTGTGCGCAATGCATCCAAGCGTGTGGGCCCCAATGATCCCTGCCCCTGCGGAAGCGGAAAGAAATACAAGAAGTGCTGCCGGGAAAAGGACATTGCCGCAGGCAGAGAATAAGCACAAACGGAGGTTAGGATATGGCCTTTATCAATCAAATTCGCGGAAAACTGGAGTATCTGACCTCTGATCTGATCGATGTCCCTCATTGTTTTTCCACTCGGCTGGGCGGCGTAAGCAAAGGCTGCCTTGCAAGCCTGAACTTAGGCACCAGCCGAGGTGACGATATGGAGAATGTACTGGAAAACTACCGCATTTTAGGAAGTGCGGTAGGTTTTTCCCTTGAGGATCTGGTATTTACCAAGCAAACGCATACCAACATCGTACGAAGTGTCACAGCAGAGAATGCAGGAGAAGGGCTGTTCCGTGCCGTGCCATCGGAGTGCGATGCGCTGATCACCCAAACCCCGGGGATAGCGCTGACGGCCTTTACGGCGGATTGTACCCCGATCCTTCTGTGGGATCGGGTGAACGGTGCAGTCGGTGCGATCCACGCCGGATGGCGCGGAACGGTGGCTGATATTGCCGGTAATGCGGTTCGCGC
>JARHYV010000133.1 GCA_029258495.1 Faecousia sp.
TACTCCTTTATTGAGATGTGGATTAGACCATACCCTCGAAGAACTCGATGGTCTTGGAGTCAGCAGTCAGGGTAACGACAGCCTTCTTGTACTCAGAGCGGCGGCCTGCGGGATAAGCGCCGGTGCGCTTCATCTTACCCTGCATACGAATGGTGTTGACCTTAGCAACCTTAACACCGAAGATCTCTTCGACAGCAGCCTTGATCTCGGTCTTGTTGGCGTTGACATCAACCATGAAAACGTACTTCTTGTCAGCAACAGCCTCCATGGACTGCTCGGTGATGACCGGTCTTCTAATGATATCGTAAGCGTTCATTATGCGAATACCTCCTCGATCTTGGCCAGAGCAGCCTGATCGACAACCAGCTTGTTAGCGTTGACAACGTCGTAAACGTTGATCAGGTTGGCGAAGGTGACAGCGCAGCCGGGGATGTTGCGGCCGGACTTAACGATGATCTGATCAGCCTCAGCGGTGACGACCAGAGCCTTCTTCTCGGCGCCGACAGCGCTCAGGAAGCCTGCAAAGTCCTTGGTCTTGATGGAATCCATCTTGATGGAGTCGATAACGACAACATTGTTGTCCTGAGCCTTAGCAGCCAGTGCGCTCTTCAGAGCCAGACGCTTCACCTTCTTGTTCAGGGTGTAGCTGTAATCTCTGGGCTTGGGAGCGAACACGATACCGCCGTGAGTCCACTGAGGAGCACGGGTGCTGCCCTGACGAGCGCGGCCGGTACCCTTCTGTCTCCAAGGCTTTCTGCCGCCGCCGGAAACTTCGGCGCGGGTCAGAGCGGACTGGGTGCCCTGACGGCAGTTTGCCAGATGGTTCTTGACAACATCATGGACAACAGCGCCGTTGGGCTCGATGCCGAACACAGCTTCGGAGAGTTCGATCTCGCCGACCTGCTTGCCGGACATATCGTAAACATTAGTCTTAGGCATGATTTAAGCTCTCCTTTCCTTAACCTCTTGCGGAAGCCTTCTGGGGGTTTCTGCCGGAAGCCTTCTGCGGGTTCTTGCTGATGCCGGATTCGACATTCTTGATTCTGTTATTCTTAACAGTGTTGCGGATGAAGACCAGACCGCCCTTGGGGCCAGGAATGGCACCGCGGATTGCGATCATGTTCAGCTCTGCATTAACCTGAACGATGTCCAGATTTTCGATGGTAACCTGCTCATTGCCCATCTGACCTGCGCCGATCTTGCCAGGGAAGATACGGGACTGATGAGAGGATGCGCCCATAGAACCAGCGTGACGATGGACAGGGCCGCCGCCGTGGGTCATATCGGTGCGATGTGCGCCATGACGCTTGATAACGCCCTGGTAGCCGTGACCCTTGCTGATGCCGGTCACGTCGATCTTGTCGCCTGCTGCGAAGACATCAGCCTTGACAACATCGCCGACATTCATGTCAGCAGCGTTCTCCAGACGGAACTCCTTCAGGTGACGCTTTGCCTCGACGCCAGCCTTCTTCAGATGGCCAGCCTCAGGCTTGGACAGCTTGTGCTCCTTGATGTCTTCGAAGCCCAGCTGCACGGCAGTGTAGCCGTCGGTCTCGACAGTCTTCTTCTGAGTAACAACACAGGGGCCTGCCTCTACAACAGTGACAGGGATGACCTTGCCGCTCTCATCGAAGATCTGGGTCATGCCCACTTTTTTGCCGATGATTGCTTTCTGCATTTTGGTTTTCTCCTTTTATAATAGGTTATTGGTTGACTCAGGAACATTGGGTTTCCCATGTCAACATGACCCGTCCGCCCGATGCCAGACAGTGCGGGCAGCCATAATTGTGACGAGCAATTACAGCTTTATCTCAATCTCAACGCCAGCAGGCAGATCCAGGCTCATCAGAGCCTCAACGGTCTTCTGATTGGGGTTGAGAATATCGATCAGTCTCTTGTGGGTTCTACGCTCGAACTGCTCACGGCTATCCTTGTACTTGTGGACAGCGCGAAGGATCGTCACAACTTCCTTCTTGGTGGGCAGAGGGATGGGGCCGGAAACAGCAGCGCCGTTGCGCTTAGCGGTCTCCACGATCTTAGCAGCGCTGGAGTCGATCAGCTGGTGATCATAAGCCTTCAGTCTGATGCGGATCATTTCTTGGTTTGCCATGGTTGTTTTCCTCCTTGAAAACGTACTCAGTTTCTTTTGTGCCTGGGTACGGTGAACTGTTTGTCCGCGCCTCCGTGCGTATCATTCTAGCCTATGAAAAATGGCCGACGCAAGCCGACCTTCTTTCAGATGCAGCGATATACGCAAGCGCAATCTGAACAGCTCAGCCGCCCGATGACCGGACATACTCCGCAGAAGTTACCGTCTAGGACGCAATCTCCTGCATCATCGCATCGCACGCGTAGCTTTCCCACACATGCTCAACCATGATACCACACCTATTCGCTGTTGTCAACCATATTTTTAGAAAAAATCACAAAGTTTTCATATGAATTTCAGTTATTTTTACAGTGGGTTCTGGCCGTGACTTCCCCTGCCGTTTCTTACTATATAAATAGAAGGATCCCCGAACCAGCGAGCGGTTCGGGGATCTGTCATTTCAATTCCCATTGTTTGATCTGGGCTGCTTTTTCATACAGTTTCAGATAACTGTCATATCGTGTTTTCCCGATCTTGCCTGCCTCCAGGGCCTGCGTCACAGCACAGCCCGGCTCCTTGCGATGGGTGCAGTCCCGAAATTGGCACGCGCCGATAAATTCCCCGAATTCCGGGAATGCATATTGCAGATTTTCCTTCAGGATGACTTCCATCTGATCCGTGTCAAAGGAGGAAAATCCCGGGGTATCTGCGATAAAGGTATCCGTGCCGATCTTATAGATCTGTACATGGCGGGTGGTGTGGCGTCCACGACCCAGTTTTTCCGAAACCTCACCGGTTTGGAGGCGCAGCTCCGGTTCCAGTGAATTCAGAATACTGCTTTTCCCTACGCCGGAATTTCCGGTAAAGGCAGCAAAGTTTCCTGCCAGCTGCTCCCGCAGCTGCTCCACACCTGATCCGGTTTCGGCACTGGTCTTGATCACCGTGTATCCTGCATCCTGATAGATCCTTGCAAGCGTATCACCGGGATCCATGTCGCACTTGTTGATACAGATGCAGATCTCCACCCCCTGATCTCCGGCGATCGCAGCCACCCGATCGATGAGAAATGGTTCTGTGATCGGGTTGACATTTGCCGCAAAAATCACCAGCAGATCCAGATTGGCTACCGCAGGACGGACAAAGCTGTTCCTTCTGGGGGAAATGCTTTCCAGCATTCCCTTGCCCTTTTCCACGCTGATCTCCACCAGATCTCCCACCAGAGGGCTCTGCCCTCTGCGCAGGTGCCCCCGTGCACGGCAGGTGATGATCCGATCCTTCGTCTGGACATCATAAAAACCGCTGAGGGATTTGATGATGCGTCCGTGTTCCTTAGTCGTCATTAAAATCCACCGTTATTGTCTGATACTCTTCTCCGTCGATGAGGATCTTGCATTTCTTTTCGCCGTTTCCGGTAAGCTTGACCTTTTTCTCGGTTTTACCGGGCATAATGATCTCTCCGTTCACAACGGTTTCACCCTCAAAGATGACCGTCAGCTTATACGGAAGGAGCTTATCCTCAGGCAGCTTGATGGTGACTTCCACTTCCCGCTTTGGTTCCGTAGTCGGTGCTGTCGTTTCTTTGGGGCCGTCAGAAACATACAGAACGATCGGTTCTGTGATCTCGATTTCTGCACCGGAGGCAATGGACTGACGGAAAACCTTATCCTTCTCTGCATTGTTTTCCTCTCTGGACTCGGTAACATTCTTGAAACCGAGATCATTCAGAATTTTTTGCGCCTCATCAAAGGTCTTTCCGTACAGATCCGGCACACGCTGACGAACCTTGCCTTCGGAAATATAGATGGTGATCTCCGTTGTCACATCGATGGTCTGGTTTGCATTGACAGACAGCCGTGTGACGGTATCCTTATCCTTTGAGCTTTCTTCCGTTTCAAAGGTGTATGTCTTAAATCCATTGCTTTCCAGCAGTTGAACGGCAGTATCCTTGTGTTTGCCGACTACATTGGGCACCTTTGCTTTTTTCACCTCTGGGCCTTTGCTCAAGTAGACGGTCACGGTCTGACCATGCTCAAGCTGTGTCCCCTGAGCCGGATCAGTCTTGACAACCTGCCCTTCTTTAATGGTGTCATCAAAGACATCCTCAAACGTCA
>JARHYV010000246.1 GCA_029258495.1 Faecousia sp.
GGTGCTGACATCCCCGTTCTGACCGAGGCTAAGAATGCAGCATTCATCGGCACCGACGCTCCCGAGGCAGGCCACATTCAGGGCAAGATGATCGGTGAGTATGTGAAGGATCACTTCGATGAGATCGATGTGAATAAGGACGGCAAGATCTCCTACGCAATGATGAAGGGCGAAGAGTCCAACATCGAAGCAATCTTCCGTACCCAGTACGGTGTTGAGGATGCCGACAAGATCCTGACCGGCGCCGGCAAGCCCGCTCTGGAGTACTTCGACTCCAAGAACCCCGACAAGTATCAGGTCGACCAGGGCGGCGCATGGTCCGCTGCCGCTGCCAAGGAATACATGGACACCAACTTCGTCACCTACAACGAAACTGCCGGCAACATGATCGAGCTGGTCATCTGCAACAACGACGGCATGGCTGAGGGTGTTATCGCATCCCTGCAGGATAAGGGCTACAACAAGGACGGCGGTCACATGGTCCCCGTCTTCGGTGTTGACGCTACCGACAACGCAAAGGCTCTGATCGCTGACGGCGCTATGTCCGGTACCGTCAAGCAGGACGCAGAGGGCATGGCTGCTGCAATCGCTCAGACCGTATCCGCAATCTCCGGCGGCAAGACTGCTGTTGAGGCTCTGGGTACTCTGTCCGACAATCGTTTCAGCATCGCACCCGACTGCAATGCAAAGCTGTATGTTGCTTACGCTCCCTACACCGGTGAATAAGCATCTGCTGAACCTATGAACGCTTTGGGCAGCTGTCGTTTCGGCGGCAGCTGCCTTTCATCGTCCGCGCAGGGATGTTGCCGGAAAACGGCGAAAGACCTTCCGCTGCCAAGCCTCGGTTTCGGGAAGTTTTTCGCCGTTTCCTGTTGACCAAATGCATCAAACACGAAACGAAACTCTGCAAGGGGAGGAACACACAATGGAACATGATGTCCTACTGAAAATGGTAGACATTACGAAGACTTTCCCCGGCGTCAAGGCGCTGGATCATGTTTCTCTGGAAATCAAGCGCGGTACTGTTCACGCTCTGATGGGCGAAAACGGTGCTGGTAAATCCACCTTGATGAAATGCCTCTTTGGCATGTACAGCAAGGACAGCGGTCAGATTTTTCTGGAAGGCAAGGAAGTCAACTTCAAAAACAGCAAAGAGGCTCTGGAAAACGGCGTTGCCATGGTGCATCAGGAGCTGAACCAGGCACTCAAGCGCTCGGTCATGGATAACATCTGGCTGGGCCGCTACCCCAAGATCGCCGGTATCGCCGTCAACGAGCGCAAAATGTATGCCGATACCATGGCAGTTTTCGAGGAACTGGGGATCGATGTGGATCCCAAACGGATCATGAGCACCATGCCCGTTTCTCAGCGGCAGATGGTGGAAATCGCAAAGGCTGTTTCCTTCCATTCCAAGGTCATCGTCTTTGACGAGCCCACCTCTTCTTTGACCGAAGAAGAGGTCGAGCATCTGTTCCGGATCATCAATATGCTCCGCTCCCGGGGTGTGGCGATCATCTATATCTCCCACAAAATGGCGGAGATCAAGCGGATCTACGACGAGATCACCGTCATGCGTGACGGTCAGTGGGTCGCCACCAGACCTGCTGCCGAGCTTGAGATGAACGACATTATCCGCCTGATGGTCGGCCGCGAGCTGACCAATCAGTTCCCGCCAAAAACCAACAAGCCCGGTGAGGTCTATCTGAAGGTAGAGGGTGTCACCGGTCTGTACAACCATTTGCAGGATGTATCCTTTGAGGCCAGACGGGGTGAGATCCTGGGTCTTGCAGGTCTGGACAGCTCCGGCCGTACCGAAACACTGGAGTGTATCTTCGGCATCCGCAGCCGCAAGAGCGGCACCATCACACTGGGCGGCAAGGTATGCAAAAACCGCAGCGCCAACGAGTCCATCAAAAACGGTTTTGCGCTGCTGACCGAGGAGCGCCGGGCAACCGGTATCTTCGGTGTACTGAATGTCCGTGACAACACGGTCATTTCCAGTCTGAAAAATCACAAGAAATTCGGTCTTTACCTCAGTGAAAAATCTCAGCGTAATGATACGCAGCGCTATATCGAGGCCATGCACACCAAGACTCCCTCTCAGGAAACCAAGATCCGCAGCCTTTCCGGCGGCAACCAGCAGAAGGTCATCATCGGTCGGTGGCTGCTGACCGATCCCGAGGTACTGCTGCTGGACGAGCCGACCCGCGGCATTGATGTGGGTGCAAAATACGAGATCTATCAGCTGATTTTGGACTTGGCAAACAACGGCAAGACCGTTTTGATGGTTTCTTCCGAAATGCCGGAGCTTTTGGGCGTCTGTGACCGGATCGTGGTCATGTCCGGCGGACGAGTCGCCGGCGAAGTCGATGCCGCCAGCACCTCTCAGGAAGAAATTATGACCTTGGCTGCCAAGTATGTATAAGGAGGAAGAAAACCATGGCAAATCCTGTAACACGGCTGCAAGCAACTGCAGCAGAATTCAAGCAAAAGGACAGCAAGGATAAAAAGCGCGCCATTACCGATGCCATCCTGAATAATGCGCTTTACATCCTGATGCTGATCTTCATCGTGTATACCTCATTCAAGGCTCCCAACTTTCTCACCTTGGGCTCCTTTGCAAACCTGATCACACAGGTGGCTGCCTATATGCCTCTGGCACTGGGCATCGCCGGATGTATCGTCCTCACCGGTACCGACCTTTCTGCCGGTCGTGTCGCCGGTCTGACCGCTGCGGTTTCCGCAGTGCTGCTGCAAAAGTCTGATTTCGCCAACAAGATGTTCAGCAATCTCCCTGCTGTCACACCGGGCTGGATCCTGGTGGCTCTGCTGATCGTCGTCGCCATCGGCGCATTGATCGGTCTGGTCAACGGTTTCTTCGTGGCAAAGTTCAGCCTGCACCCCTTCATCGTCACACTGTCCACGCAGCTGATCACCTATGGCATCATCCTGTGGTTCTTCGGTCTGAACGGCAACAACGGTCAGCCCATCTCCAATCTGAGTCAGGAATACAAGGATGCCGTCGGCGGCGCGATGTTCCGTCTGGGCAATGTCCCCATCCCCTATTATGTGCTCTATGCCATCATCCTGACCGCTCTGATGTGGTTCATCTGGAACAAGACCACCTTCGGCAAGAACATGTTCGCCGTGGGCTCCAACGCAGAGGCCGCAAAGGTTTCCGGCGTCAATGTGTTCATGACCACCATGCTGGTACATACCCTTGCCGGTGCAATGTACGGCTACTCCGGCTTTATTGAGGGCGTGCGCACCAGTTCCGTTGCTGCAAGCACCGGTCTGAATGCCGAATGTGATGCCATCGCAGCCTGTGTCATCGGCGGTGTTTCCTTTGTCGGTGGTACCGGTAAGATCAGCGGCATCATTCTGGGTGTCTTCGTGCTGCGTATCATCTTCGTTGCGCTGACCATGCTGGGTGTCGACTCCTCCTCCCTGTACATCATCAAGGGCGCCATCATCCTGTGTGCATGCGCTCTGGATATGCGTAAGTATCTGGTCAAGAAGTAATGGAAGAACAGCGCAATGATGTGCCCAAGTTCCGAGGGCTTTACCGCCATGTAAATATCTCGGTGAAGGCACTGGATACCATTATCATCATCTGCATCGCAGTCATTCTGATCGTCACCTTTACCTCGCTCAACAGCTCAGGTTTCAGCGTTACCTTCGACTCCAAGGGCGGAACGGATGTCGCTGCCGTAAAATATCAGTACGGTGAGCTGATCGAGGCTCCGCAGCCTCCCACCAGAGAGGGCTATACCTTCTCCGGCTGGTATCAGGATCCCGGCTGCACCGACGAATGGGAGTTCGACACAGAAAAAGTGGAAGGCTCCATGACGCTGTATGCACGGTGGTCTGAAAAATGACCCAAAATTGAAAAACCCCGGTTCGTAACAAACGAACCGGGGTTTCATCGTTCTCAAGCGGAGAACTGTTTTTATAAAAAAACAAAGCTCTGAAACCTTACGATTTCAGAGCTTTGGTACGCCGGAAGGGACTCGAACCCCCGACCTACTGATTCGTAGTCAGTCACTCTATCCAACTGAGCTACCGGCGCATACACCTCAAGTGCCTAGATATAATATCA
>JARHYV010000239.1 GCA_029258495.1 Faecousia sp.
TATCGTATACCAGCGTATCAAATCTCGACAGGAGTTCTGCCGACAGCCGTTTGGATCCGCCGGTATACAGGCTGCAAACAGGCAGCCCACTGGGGGCATCGATCTCATCCGCAAAGACTGCCCCTGCAGGTTTGTCACCGCGCACACCGTGTTCCGGTGCCAGTAAAAGCTGCAGGTCACACTTCTCCTTCAGAACATCGATGGTCGATCGGTTATCCGCAGTGCGCCCGGTAGGAGTGGTCAAAAGTGCCACCCGACCGCTGAGCCAATCTTCAAATTCCGAAATTCGGTCAACTCCAAATAATATCATCCAACGATCTCCCCGATATCATAAATTCATCCCAATGGCAGGTTTGTTTCTGCGTTATGTCTTCAGGGCACATGCGACTCGGCCGCCTGCCCGTTCCAGCAGCATTCTCGCCTGCTGTGCATCCACATGCCGCAGTACCATCACAATGGCAACCTTGGGACGGTACTCGCATTGCTCCAGTGCCTCGATCGCCGTATTTCGATCACAATCTGCTGCTGTGCAGACGATGGAGGCGCAACGCTGAACCAATTTCTCGTTGGATGGCTTCACATCCACCATCAGATTGCCGTAAACTTTCCCCAATTTGATCATGGCTCCTGTGGAAAGCATATTCAGCACCATTTTCTGGGCAGTGCCGCTCTTCATTCTGGTGGAGCCGGTCACTACCTCAGGGCCGGGAGCCGGCGCGATCCCGATATCTGCCATCTGATCCAGTTCCGAACCCGGGCAGCATGTAACCGCGATCACCGGCGCCCCCAATTCTCTGGCATACTCCACGCATCCGGCAACATAGGGGGTTCTGCCACTGGCGGCAATTCCGACCAGAACATCCCTTTTTGAAAATTTGATGCCCTTCATATCACGAACACCCAGCTCTTTGCTGTCCTCGGCACCCTCTACCGCCTTGAAGATTGCAGGATAACCGCCTGCCATCAGACACTGTACCATCTCAGGATCTGTGGAATAGGTAGGAGGACACTCCACTGCATCTAGGATCCCCAATCTTCCGGAGGTGCCGGCACCACAGTAGATCAGCCGACCGCCATCTGCAAGTCTTTCGGCTATCACATCAATGGCAGCTGCAATGCTCGGTGCAACCTCTGCCACCGCATCCGCCACATGGTGATCCTCCTGATTGATCAGCTTGACCATCTCCAGGGTAGAAAGCGTATCAATATGCGTCGTATGGGGATTGCGCTGCTCCGTGGCAATTTTTTGTAACTCTACCATGTTATCCGCTCCTTGTATTCATATCCGCCTGCCTGATGCCGTCCAACTCCAGACACCCGCATCAAGCAATTTTATCGAAAACCGCGAGCATCCGGAACCGGATCATCACAGACTTCCGTTATATTCGTTTTTGTTGGGCATCCATTACCGGATGCCGTGCCACAGCGATGCGGCACACTTGGAAATTATGAATTTTATTTTCAATTTATGTAAAATATAATTTTTACATAGCGATAAATTCCTGTTGCATGATCAATCTATTTTGTACAAAATATTATATTTTCCTTATTTTATGAATAATTTCCAGAAAATATTGAATCACTATTGACGAATCTGTAAATGTTCGCTATTATGAAACTAAGATACAGTTTCAGATCAAATTATGAAACTATCGTGTAGGATCCACCTCTCCCCATCGTACACAAAATCCACAGCATCATCTGGAAAGAAGGTCTTCACTATGACGAATATCGAACTTAGAGTCAGAAACATGTATGACAGCCTGAGCAACTCCGGAAAAAAAGTTGCAGACTATTTCCTGACTCACATTGACGATGTCTTCAATCTTGCCATTGCAGATCTTGCAAAAAAATCCGGTGTAAGCAAAGCCGCTTGGGTGCGTTTCAGCAAAGCCATCGGTTTTGAAGGTCTGAAGGATCTGAAAAAATCTCTTTTTGTGGAGCTGCACAAGACCACCGATGCAGTTCCGCCTACGGCACCCTTTTCCGATGTGGGAGATGCTGAAAGCATCGAGGATCTGATCGAAACGGAAAAGCTGAACAATGTCAGTGCCATCGAAAACACCGCCGCACTATTGGATCCGAAAGCGGTTGAGGCTGCTGCGCAGAAGGTACTCTGTGCAAAAACCGTGCGCATCTTCGGTGTGGGAGCCTCTGCCATCGTTGCAGCCGATCTGCAAAGCAAGCTGCTGCGCATCAATAAGAATTCCTTTTTCAATCCGGATCACCATGTGCAGCTGGTCTATGCCGCCAACATGACGCCCAGAGATGTTGCCATCCTGATCTCCATGTCCGGAAACACCTCCGAGGTTCTGGAAATCATGAAGATCGCCAAGGAATGTGGCACCCCCACCATTGCATTGACGCATTTCGGAAAATCTCCCCTATCTCAGAATGCCGATGTGGTGTTCAGCGTTTCTGCTCCGGAGATCCCCCTCAGAAGTGGTGCCATGAGCAGCCGGATCGCACAGCTTATGGCTGTTGACATCCTTTTCTCGGCAGTTGCCTTCATGGACTACGATCGGATCGCCGTCAATCTGGAAAAGAGCCTCAGCACCACCATGCCACACCATCAGTGACCAGAAAACCAAATTCCATTTCTTAAGTAAAGGAGAACCAATCCATGTCTGATCAACGCTTTCTTCCTGCGGATATTGCATCCATTGAAACACTGGCCGCCGAACTGGGCTACCCGGAACCTGTAATGGAGCCCATGAAACAAGCCGCCCAATGCATCCCTGCCTCGGTACCTTTGGCCGCACTGTCTGATCCCGATCAAGCTCAGTCCGCATGGGAACAAACCACCAAGCTGCTGCCAGACTGGCAGGAAGATGACGGCATGGCACTTTTGGCTGTCACCACCGCTGCTGCCTGTGAAACACGCAAACGCTATGCAGCCGCCGGCATCCCCGATGCTGTTTATATCGAAACCATGAAGTGCATCCCCAGATTTCTGTACGAGTCAAAAAAACTCTTCGGCCGATGGGCATTTGACCGGGGATTTTGGACATGGCGGCAGACCGGCTGTCTGCTTTTCCGTCTGGGGACTCTGGAATTTGAGTACCGCACCTTAGAAGATGGGGAACCTCTTCCGGAAGGTCTTCAAGCTGGGGATCCTGTCCTGAATGTACACATCCCCTCGGACGCAAGACTCAGCCGTGAAAACCTCGATGACTCCTATCGGCAGGCAAAGTCCTTCTTTGGGGGCACCATTGCAGGCCCATGGACAGCGCATCCGCCGAAGGAAATCCTTTGCGACAGCTGGCTCCTTGCGCCCACTCTGGATCTTCTCCTGCCGGAAACCTCCGGTATCCGGATATTTGCATCCGACTATCAGCGATATCATCAGCTTGAGGACAGCAAAGCCTTTTTCAGATGGCTGTATCGGCTGCCTTCTCCCGTTGCCTACGATGCTCTTCCGGAAAATACAAGCCTTCAGCGTAAGCTCAAGCAGCACCTGCTTTCCGGTGGACATATGGGAATCGCATGGGG